>DATGJX010000258.1:0-17067 GCA_035294905.1 Vulcanimicrobiaceae bacterium
GGAAACCGTACGCTTCATGGTGGGATTTTTGTCAATAGCGGTAGATGCTCCCGCAAGCAATTGGAGCGCATGTGCCGCACTTACGGCATTGTCATCATGCTGGCCACACTCGGGATGAGTGCAGGCAGAACGCCCCTGCCGCAGCATTGCACGGGCCCGCGAAGTCGACAGTTCGATTTTTGGATTGGGAATCTAACGGAGGCTCGCTGAAGTGCGCTTTTCCGTAGTAGCCGTCGAAATTACGGCGCTCCCCGGCGGCGTGTGGCGCCGCTATCGCAAAAGAGTGGTGCGCACAATCGTCGTCGCCTGAGCGTATCGTGTTTTGCTGTTTTACGCCCGAGGATGCCGCGCTTTACGATCTCTAGATTCGTAGGTCTGCATTGCCTGCGCATCTTTGATCGTCAAAACGGCGTTCCAAGCTCCGCTTTGAACCGCTTGCTGCGAGTCATCGGCCTCGACTTGTTCGAGCACCGGGATTGCCGCTGCGTCTCCCAGTATTCCGAGCGCGCGCGTTGCCATAATCCGCGTCGGAATCAGCGGATCGTGCTGCACGATCTCCAGCAGCGTTGCAAGCGCGAGCTGCGGTTCGTGCGCATGGTTTGCGAGTTGCGCCATCGCCGTCACGGCGGCATTCCGCTCGTTGTCCGGCGTGCCGTATGCCGTGCGAGCTTTGATGAGCGCAAATGCGCGCATATCGCCGTAGCCGGCTAAGCCGCGCACCGCTCCCGCGGCAATCGTATCGCCGAAAGAGGGCCGGTTCAGAGCGTGAACGAGCAGGTCGTACGCACCTGGAGCTTTCAGTGACCCCAGAGCCGTGAGCGCGCCGGCTACAACGTCGGGATCCGCATCGCTCGTCATCGCGACGAGCGTCTTGTCGACGCTCTTGGCGTTCTGCTTCAGGTCGCCGGCCGCGTCCTCGGCCGCGAGGCGCACGCGCTTGTCTTTGTCGCCGAGCGCAGATTCCACGGTGCCTGAATCGCCGAACGCCGCGGACACTGCGACCGCATCGCCGCGCACGCCGTAAAAGCGATCGAAAAGTGCGATCTCGCGAACCGCGTTCATCGCCTGCGTGCGCTGCACGCCCTTTTTCTTCGCGAACTCCGCGAGCTGTTCGAGCGCCCATTCACGGTCGCCGACGTGCTCGGCATGAACCGACTGATACGCGAGTTCCGCAACGGATTTCGGATACGTCAACTGGCGAATCACGTTGTTGTTCGGATCGAACAGCACCATAAGCGGCTTGCTCGGCACGCCCGATATCGTAACCGTTTGATGATTGGCGTCGATCGTCGGTTGAACGCGCTTCATTCCACCGTTATAGTACGCCTCGATGGCGATCGGCATGCGAAACGGTTTGCCGTCGTGATTTTTCTGCGTTACGTCAAGGGTAAGCGTCTGCGTTGAGGGGTCGTACTTCTGCGCTATGTAGTAGTGCGGGTACGCCGCGCGGTAAAACCACTCGTTCTCGAACCAGTCCAGATTCGTTCCCAGCGATTTGTCGATAGCCGCGAAGAACTGATGCGTGTCCGCATTTTTGTATTGGTATTCGTTGAGATAGTCGTGCAGCGCTTTGAAAAACCGCGCGTCGCCGAACATATAGCGCAGCATGTGCAGCACTTCGCCCGGACGCGGATACCCGCTGGCGTCGAACAGGTCCAGCGGATCGTTGTACACGTAATCGACGATCGGCCGGAAATAATGCTTCGTTTCGCCGAAATAGCCTTGCTGCGCTTCGTAGCGTTCGTATTCGAAATCGGCCTCGCCGAAATGCTTCTCGCTCCACAACTCTTGGAAGTACGTGGCATAGCCTTCGTTTATCCACGTGTTCGACCAATCCGCAAGCGAGACGTCGTCACCCCACCACTGGTGCGCCAGTTCATGCGCGACGAGGCCGTCGCACGGGTGCTCGAGGTTTTCCGATACCGGATGAATTGCGCGATCCGTCTGCGTCGTAGCGGACGCGTTTTCCATGCCGCCGTACGTAAAGCGTTCGGCCGTCGTCTGATCGTATTTGAGCCACGGAAACTTCACACCGATGATTTGTTGAAAGTACGCGACGATGTCGTTGGTGTCGCCGAAACAGAGCGCATTGAGCTTTGCGTACTTCGGCTGAACGTACGAGTCGACGGGCATGTTGCCGTTACCGAAGTGGGCGACGTCGCCGTCGTCCGCTTGTCCGAGCGTGGTGTGATGCTCGGAAAGCGGCCCGGCCGAAAATGCGATCAGATACGTCGATTTGCGATGGGGAGAATTCCAATCCCACGTCTCTTGAGAGCCGCTGTGCGTATGCGATTTCAGCGAGCCGTTCGCGACAACCGTCCAGCCGTGCGGAACCGTCACGATCAGTTCGCTCGGCGTCTTCTCGTTCGGCTCGTCCCACGTCGGGAACCAGCGACGGTTGTCGATCATCTCGCCCTGCGACCAAATCTCGGGCGTAACGTCGGGGTAGCCTTTGTCCGGACGAATGAAATATACGCCGCGTTGCGGCTGCACCCAGTACGTGAATTCCACGGACAAGCGTTGGTTAGCGGCGGCAGGCGCCGGAAGATTCACGTTAATCAGCTGTTTGTCTGCGTTCAGCGAATAGTGCGCGGGTTTCCCGTTCACCGAAACGCGCTCGTAATGAATGCCGAGCGTGTTGAACGGTAACGTTTGCAAACCGGAACGCTTCGGATGCACGATGGCGGTTTCGTCTCCGTGGACGATGCCGCGCGGGAAATCGAAGTGCACGCGAACGATCGTGTTCTCGAAACGGTACGGTGCAATTGCCGTGGGATGGAAGTATGTGTGTCCGCGTCCGAATGGCCGCGGCAGCGGCGTTGGTGGTGTCAGCGGTTTGTCGGCCGCGGATGCAACCGAAAGCGAACAAAGACATGCCACAATGGCGGCACTTAAAAATGAAACGATTCTCTCCACGAAACCGTCTTGGGCAGTGCGAAAACGTTATCCCGCTTGACTGGTATTGCTTTTTTCGGTCGAGTGTTTGCGCGCATTACCTGGCGACAGCTCGGCGAGCCGAAGAATGTCTCCGACTGTACGGTGCGCTTCGACGGCGTGGCGCAGTGGTGCGTTGGCATCGACGAGATAAACATTGCGCCGGCCGACGCGCCGTCTCGTCAAGACGCGAGCTGCTTGCAGGTCGGTAAGGATTTGCGCGACCGCACGCTCGGTTATCCCAACTTCAATCGCCAGGTCCCGAATTCTCAGGTCGGGGTTTTTGGCCAGTGCGATCAGCACATGGGAGTGGTTACTGAGAAAAGTCCAACGGCCTCGCGCCTTCATACGTGTCTTCTGCCCAGGCATTTACCCTTTCAGCAGTACGAAGTCTGAATTGCGTTTCAGGTATTCGCGCTCCTCTTTGATGCTCGAAACCAGACCTCGGATTCACGTATCGCCGTACCTGAAGGCCGGCGGCGCTTATCCCGTGGCACGAATAGTGATAGGGTTGCGTGATGCCGGCCTTTTTGCCGGCGCAAACTGGAGTTCACATGCACTCCTATCGGGGCAACCTGCCGGACGAGATCTGGAGCCGGATGAAGCACTGGGCCAAGACACAGGCCGGTGCGCAGATTTCACCGACGATCGATGAGTGTGTTGCGGCCGTTTTACACATTACGGCTGAGATCACCGGGCGCGCGGACAGCCTTCGCCGCGACGTGGTGTCATTTTACGCCAACGAGACCGCGGAAATGATCCTGCAGTTTCGCGAAAACGACTCAGCGACCGCTGCGTTTAGCCTTATCCCACCGGACAGTTAAGACCGCGACGTCGTCTTCGTGGCGGGCCGCATCGATAACGCGTTCGCGAATCGCATTCGCCGGATGCAAAGCTTCCCGCACTTCTCGGCGGCCGATTGCATCATGAAGGCGCGACCACGCCTCCGGAATATTGCGATTCCATTCGAGCAGTCCGTCCGTGAAAAACGTGACGAACGAACCGGTCCTCAGCGACAACACCTGAGCCGCTTTTGCGATCGGTCCAAAGTTGCGCAAACCAAGCGGCAGCCCGCGTTCGGCGAACGGATCGGCCGACCCGTGGTAACCGCGACGACAACCGGATGCGGAGCGTGGCGCGTCCGCTGGCGAAGAAAAATGCCGGCGCCCTGAACGCGCGGCGCCAACTCAGAACGGCAATGTGCCGCCGCAGCGAGATAGAGGTTGCCCTCGTCATCCTTCAGATCGAGAATGCAAAGATCGGCAACAGTTTCCACTGCGGCTGCGCAGACGCCGTTGACCGTTTGATGCCAATCCAAAGCGCCGGCCGATATTTCTCCGGCCCGCAAAAAAGTTGCAGATAGCGGTGTTCTCGCTCTAGTCGACCGAGAGGGATCGGCGTGGGCTTTGCATCGAGCTACGTTTTTCCCGTGGCCGGCCCAAATTAGAACAACGGACTCAGGCTCTGTCATTGCGCTGACATTACGATAGGGAGTCGTATGCCGCAACGGCGATCGACGCAACGAGATTGCCAATCGCATCCGGCTCGCGTTCGTCGGCAAAGGGAACGTTCGAGAAAAAGATCGCGAATGCCAATTCTCTGCCGGATGCGGTGGAGACGAATCCCGCTAAAGCCTTGGATTCCATCAATGCGCCGCCATCCAGTACGTTGGAGTAGGAGAGTGTACCGGTTTTTGCGCGCACGGCCTTTACTGAAGCGGCACGCGTATCACGTTGAATGTTTCGAAGCGTGCCGTCGTGCCCGAGAACCGGCAGCGCATGAAGCAAGTCTTCTGCCCACGGAGCCTTTCGCGCAGCTATGAGGAATTCGCACATGAAATTTGGTGTGAAGTGAGCCTTGAATCCACAGCCGTCACCTTGGAATGCGTCCGTACGGGGAGCAAACGGGAAGACTGCGCCGCCTCGTGCGCGCACGAGGCGCAGCAGCATCTCCGCGTGCAAATTCTGGCTGACTTTCAGGACGACCTTGACTGCTTCACGCAGAGGCGGTGAACGGTGCATCGCGACAAGACTCCGATCACCGTTTTCGGCGAGCGCGACACCGTCTATCGCGATCCCGATTTCTTCGAGCGCATCCTTCAGCATCGCCGCTGCAAAGCGACTCGGTTCGGAAACGCGATAAGCCACGTGCAAGGAGTCGCCCGGAGCGATCTCGCCCCGGACCTCAACGACACGCGTGCTGCTCTCTAACGGACCTTCCGCGACCTCAATCGGGCGCCGTTTGTCGGGAAGCATCGTCGTGCGAGTAGTGTTTACGAAACGCGCATAGCTCGCAAGCGGCTCGAATGAAAGTTCGGCCGGCGCGCCGGGTGCCGAGGCGCCTTTGACGAGAATGTCGATGAGGTTGTCGTTGACCGCGACCGGAGAGATGACGGCATGTGTGCCGGCTTCGACATCACCTTCGGGGAATAACGAGAGATCGATAACGACGGAACCGCGTATCCGCGTGATCTTGTTCGATGCGATCTGGTTGGCAAGATCGCGAAAGATCTTACCTGCTCCGACGAGAGGCGCCGTGCCGGGATAATAGCCGGCAAGCGCATGATCCGTGTCGTGAAATTCAAGCGTGTCGTCGTCACAAATGCGCCCGGACAAGTTCGGATCGCCGCTCGCAACCAAAACGAGATCGCCGTGAAGGACACCCGAACTGTCGATTTCCCCGGTACGAAAAACGCCGGTTTCAAAGCGGGAGTCCGGTCCGAGCGCGGCGAGAGCGCCGGCACAGGTTATCAGTTTTGTCGTGGAGGCTCCAGCAAAGAACTGGTCGGCGTTCAGGCCGTAGAGAATCCCGGAAGTACGCACGTCGCGGATCTGGATGCCGATGCGCGAGTGAGCGAAGTCCGGCCGCTCGAGAATTGCGTCCACGACGCCTGCAACGTTGTCGATCATGCCGGCCATTTTTTCCATCCCGTGACGTTCCCGCAGCGCGTATCGAAATCGGTGTTCGACTGCGGCTGGTCGAACTCTGCGACGTCTGCGGCAAACCTAAATCTGCGTAACACCGCCGAGATCACGTTCGACTTTAGAAGGTGCGACGATCGACGGGCCGTTGACCGAGGTTTTCGATGCCGTAATGTTTGAATTGCGGCCAAACTTGCGCGAGCGACGGATGCATGCCCTTGCAGAGCACTATCGGGCGATGCGTTTCGTACGGCATTGCGAATGGCGAGGTTCCAAACGTTGCGACGACGCGCGCCGAGTCGCACAGCTTCGACCATTCATTCGGATCGACGTTTACCGCTATCACAACCGAACCATCGTACCCGCGCGGGCCCCACAGGTAGTATTGGTTGTTACCGCTGAGCGCGGGCGGCAGGTTCCTACCATAGACGTCGATGGCGCCTGCCTCGCCGTAGTTCGAAGCAAAAATCGCCGCCTTGCCGCGCTCTGCGGCGGGTAACGAAGCGTAAACGTCGCCGACCTTTCGCGCCAGATCGCGCCAACCGAACTCGTCGGAAAGCTGTTGCATGAGCGGAGCACCGATGCCGGCTCGCTCCATGGGCTTCGGCTTGAACCGCGAGTGGTCGAGCGTATATTTGAGTTTTTGCGGCGATTCGAGCGGCATCACGAACGGCAGAGCCGGCACCGCATTTGCAACCGTTAAAACGGCCCACACCGCAAGTAGAATACGCGGGAGGTTCGTTACGGCTGCGGCGCCGACCGCGAAAATCGTTGGGTACGCTGCGGTCGTATAATAGGCTTTGCCGTGTGACGCGACGATGATCGCAAGTGTGACCACAAACGTCACCGACAGGAATCGGAACGGACTCAACCGCTTCGAAACAAACGGTGCGACGATGCCCGCGAGCCACAGCGGTGCAGTGAGAAAATTCATCACGAGTACTTGCGTGAGCGTGAATTCAGCCGGTGAACCGATGAAATTACCGGAATTGTCGTTGCGTACCAGCTCGAGAAAGGGAAACCCGTGGGCGGCTTGCCACACGACGTTGGGAAGCGCGATCACGACAGTGAAGGCAACGCCGCGCCACAGGTCGCGTGAACGCAGGATCTCGCGCGGGCCGGCGGCGAGCACCCCGACCGCAAGGCCAACTGCCCACATGAGAATTCCGTACCGCGTTTCAAAGGAGATGCCCGCGACGACCCCCGCCCAGACGTACGATGCAGGCTCGTTGCGAAGGTATGCGCGCGTAATGAGGTAGGCAACGCCGGTGAACGTAAGCGGTTCGAACGTCGAGGTCGATACCGTCGTCGCCATCGCGGTGAGCATCGTTGCGCTCGCGATCATCACTGCTGCTATCCATGCACCGCGCACGCTTGCGCCCAGCAAAGTTGCGAACGCAACCGTGAGCGGCACGAGCGCAACAGCCGCGAGAACTGCCGGCAGGCGCAGCAGCCAGATGTTCACGCCCCCGATCTGCGTGGCAGCCGAGAGCAGCGGGACTAGCGGCGGTTGGTCGACATACCCGAACGCCGGATGCCGCCCGCAGACGATAAAGTACAGCTCATTTCTGAACGCGTCATATTGTCCGGCCGTCATGAAGTGCAGGACCGCTACGACCGCAGCTACACTCCAGGCCGCCCACATCGCTCCTCGACTCATGCCGTGATCAATACGACGCAGCACGAGCGTCAACCGTTTTTGCAGTGCGAGCCGCAAGGCCCTAGTACGACTGACCCTGCAGCTCGAATGTGATGCGTAGGCCGTCCGCGCCTCGCGCTAGATTCAAGCGAACGCCACGGTAGATGACGCCGACTCCCGAATCTGCGTGCCATTGAAAGTCCGGCAGCGCGAATGCCTGCGATCCGCCGCGCACGCGGTTGGCCGACGTTTCAGTGAACACGGCGAAATGAAGCGGCGTCGCAATTCTGTCGGCGATGCGCAACTCGGCTTGCAGCGTCTGCGCGTCGGTTCCGCAAAAAGGTCTCGTATAGGCGCGCACGCCGCCGCACACGAGCGAGCTGTCCGGAAGCACGCCTCCGCTGCGCGCCGCGTCGGCGTGAAGCGCGATGGTAGAAACGCCGAGCGGAAGGTAACGTGAAAAATCGGCCGTGTAGAGTTGATACCGGTTCGTGTTAACGAACAAGCCAATTGTATCCACTACCGAAAAGTGATACTGACTCGAGCAAAACGGCGGATACCACTGCGCCGGTGCGCTCGGACACGTGTGTGAATAGAAAGCCTCGAGAAGGGTGTTGCGCGCGGGATGCTCGTTCGTCGGGAAGAGCGAGGGCGCCACGATGCCTGTCGAAAGCGCCGTTGCGGAACGTTGGACGCGTGCGCCGACGAAAACCTGCGTGCCGCTGGTTCCGTGTATCCAATACAGTTCCTCGAGGCCGGTGTTCCAACTATACACGTTTACGACGACCGGCGCGCTTGCGCGGTAGAATCCGCGTCCGGCAAAGACGTCCGTAACCAGATCGGACTGCCTGCCGTTTATCGCATTGATATGTTGTGGGTTGGTATACAGGACGCGCGCCAAGTACGTCGGCGGCCCGACTTGGCCGATTGCGGAGAAATGCGCACCGCGTTTGCCGATTTGCGCCGCGGTCAGAACAAATCCGGGACCAACACCCGGAAGCGGTGCCGCGAGCGGCTGATTCGTATAAAATGAATGCGACGTCGCTTGCAGCCACTTCGCCATGACGAACCAGCGCAGACGAACGGATTTGGAAGTTGCGCCCGGCACGATCTCGAGTCGCGGGATAAACGCTGCGAGCCTCAAAAGGTTGTTGTAGTCGCGATCGATGCCGCCTTGCGTCAGTACGTCACCTTTTTTCAATGATAAATAGAGGCGCACCACGTTCGCGTTGACCACGCCGTACGTTTGAATCGATACATCGTCGATGGCGGCTCCGATTTGTGAAGCGGCGACACGCGGCGGACGTAAGGTTGGAGCCGGAGTTGCCCGCGCGGGGGCGGCGTAGAGCAGCACGACGAAGAGAAGAAGGGCGACATTGCGATAGCGGCGACATTCCATCCAAGACGTACGATTGCCGCCTGCGGCCAATCCAAACCACAAACTCGAACGTTAAAGCACGTATGGCCAAACAAACGTTTGCCATTATAGGCGCGGGCGTAGCCGCTGCAACGGCCGCCGACACGTTACGCTCGAGTGGTTTTGACGGGCGGCTGGTGATGATCGGAAAGGAATCCGACCCACCGTACAACCGCCCGACCCTTTCGAAGGAGAGGCTGCGCGGCGAAATCAGCGACGACCAAGCGCTATTTCACCCGTTCGAATACTATAAATCGAAAGACATCGAGCTGCTCCTCGAACGTGAAGTGCAGCGCGTAAGCGTCGCCGAGAATGCCGTCCATTTTGCCGGTGATGGCGCTCCTTTTCGCTTCGACCGTGCGCTTATTGCCGTAGGAGCGCGGCCGCGGCGGGTCAACGTGCCTGGAACCGAGCTCGAAGGAGTCTATTACCTGCGCAGTCTTGCCGACTGCAGGAAGTTGAGCGAGGCGCTCGAGCGGCGACCGCGCATCTTGGTTCTCGGCACCGGGTTCATCGGCTGCGAGGTTGCGGCGTCGGCGAAAACCGTTGGATGTGACGTCACCGTAGTCGGCAGCAAGGCACCGCTTGCGCACGCGCTCGGACCCGAGGCCGGCGAAATCTATTTGGGATACCATCGAGGGCAAGGCCTCGACGTCCGGATTGGCACCTCCGTCGCACGCTTCGAGGGCCAGGATAGACTAGAACGGGTACACCTTACGGATGGAGGCACGCTTGATTGCGATGCCGCGGTCATCGGCATCGGCGTAGAACCATCCATTGAGATCGTTAGAAACGAGCCCGTGGACACGAGTGACGGAATCCTGGTTGACGAGTTCTGCAAAACCACGGCTCCGAGTATCTTTGCGGCCGGCGACGTGGCGTCGTCGTGGAGTCCGCGCTATGATAGACGCCTTCGGGTCGAGCACTTCGACAATGCGCAGCATCAAGCGGTTGTCGCCGCCAAGGCGATGCTCGGACCGACGGATCCCTATAATCCCATTCCGACATTTTGGTCCGACCAATACACGTACCGCTTGCAGTACCGCGGCTACTCCCCGGCTTGGGACGCGTTTGAGCTTCGAGGAAAACCATCCGAAGGTTCGTTCAGCGCCTTCTATCTGAATGACGGGGTCGTGCAAGCCGTTTGCAGTGTCAATCGCTACAAAGAAAACTATGCGGCGCGCCGTCTCCTCGGAAAACGTGTTGCGGCGTCTTTGCTCAAAGACGATAGCGCCGACGTCAAAGAGATTGAGGTGTAGAAATGCAAACCGGTTCAGTATCATTTGAGCGTGATATTCGCCCGCTGTTCCGCCCAATCGATATCGAGCATATGTCGGGCATGGACGTGCCCCTGGATGACTATTCGTTCATGTCCGATAAGGAGAACGCGCAAAACGTCCTCGAGTATCTGAACGGGAAGAAGCAGCCGCAGATGCCGCCCGGCGGCCCCTTCTGGAGCGAGGATCAGTTAAGTCTCTTCGCTCGTTGGATGGAACAGGGGTGCCGGCCATAGGTCATCGTCATAAGCGGCCGGAGTCGTGAAGATCGCCGGCGATTCGCTGCGCCATCTTCGTCTGCACCCAGTACGAACTGACGTCCCTGATAAAATAGTGCTCCGCGCGGAGCTTTTCGCCTGATTTCGAATCGATCAAGAAAATCGTGATCAGTTCTCCGCCGTCTAATGGACGAACGCTGACGGCGAGGAGCCTTGACGCCCCAAGTTGACTCGCGGCGTTGGCGGTCGACCGCAACGCACCGTGACGTGCAGCAGCAATTGGCCACGCGATGACCCGCGCGAGGTTACGATTTGCAATCTCGGCATCCAAAGCTTCTGAAAGGCCGATAGCCGACGAGTCCAGCCCTTGCTCATTGCGCCAAATCCATTGGGCAGGCAACACTGCGAGCGCGCTCGGCTGTTCGGTGGAGACCGAACGATACGCATAAGCGCCAAAGAATCCCAAGATCGAGAGCGCCGATAGGCCCGCCGCAAAAAGCAGCCCGCGACGACGCAGCGTGGGTGCGCGTGTTTCATCGCCGGCTGTGAAAACGGGAACGTAGCTGCCTTTCGGATAGGCGATACGAAACGATTCCGTGCGGCCGGGTCCGCTGTAGTAATCCGAAAGCCTCGAGCGCAAACGGCGCGCCTCGACGCGAACGATTGGGTCGAGGCGCGGATCGTAGCCGTCCTTCCGATCGAAGACCTCGCGCCCGAGCACGTACTCCTTGAGGCGGTCGTGCTCTCCGCGAAGCGTTGCTTCGACCGTAAAGCGCAGGAAGCGCCGCAAACGCTCCGACTCCACGAACGGGGCGCTGTTGGCAATGCGCTCCATGTGTGCCCGCACCTCGGGCGGCTGGGCATTCATCGCTTTGAGTTTGACACTGCGAGCGCCGGCGCTCAAGTGTCCGGCATGATATTACGGTAAGATTACCTCTTCGCGGGACGCCTTACTGACGTAGCGCCGTCGGGCCGTGGCATCATCCGGCCATGGAGGTGTTTATGTACAAGAAATTTCTCGTCGCGATGGTCGCGCTCACGGTCCTCGCGGCATTACCCGCGGTAGCCGGACCACCGCTCATCTGTCACCCTGTGGCCATCGGCAACGCCGCTTCACTTCCGTGGCGCGACGGCAATGGATGGAATGGCATGGAGGCGTCTTACAACACCGCGAATCTGACCGCCGACACGCTGGCGCTGCTTGGAGCTGGAACACCCACTGAAGTCCGGATGGAAACGCTGCGCCGTGCGGCGATCTATTCGTCCAGAGATCCGCGGCTCGCCGACGAAATCGCGTCTCGTTTGTTCGCGCGAAAGGACTGGTTCGACGTCGGGTACTTCATCGAAGCCGTCCGCGAAGCCGGCGAAGTGTACGCGACGATTCACGACCCTGCGCAAAGAGCCGCCTGGCAGCTGCGCTCGCCGCCGCCTTACGTTGCATCGTTGCTCGCCCAGCAGCGTTGATTCACTGTTCGGCGCAGCGTAGGACTATTTCGACTGCGAGCCGTTGCGCGTTCCTTTTGGCGGTGTCGCGAATGGAGCGCACCTGCTCGGCCGGTTGCCCTATCGGATCGGCAAGACCCCAATCGTTATGATGCGGTCGGCGCGTTCGAGCATCTCGTCGGTCAACAATTTCGGGCGCGCCGCCGATATGTCGATGCCGTCTTCCGCCATCACGGCGACGACTCCGGGGTCGGGCTCCTCCGCCGCAATAGTGCCTGCCGACGCAACCTCGACGTCATCGCCGGCGAAATGGCGCAGGTACGCCTCCGCCATTTGGCTACGCCCGGTGTTGTGCTTGCACACGAACAGGACGAACGGCTTAGACGACACGCTGCGCTACCTGCGCCGGTTTGTCTTGCATATGCGGTACGAGCACCGCTTCAGCCTCACTCTTCCTGATTGGTACAAGATCCGATAACGAACGCGCTATGGTTACCGCCGGGTTTGCAAACGACGTGGACGGCGTAAACCAATAGGCCGCGACAATGTATCCCGCAACCGCAAACGACACGAGCGAACTTCGAAAGCGGGCACAACCCCAAATTACGACCAAAAAGGGCGAACGTGGCGACGAATTCGCTGAGTAAGAGCGTCGGACCGCCGCGTACGCGGTGCGAAGCGAAGAAGATCGGCAGTCCAAACATGATGTCGGCAACCGCGACTCCCCCGACGGCCCCGCCAATTTGCGCGATGACACTTCACGCCAAGGCACCGCCGGTTGCGATTGCATTCACAAGGAGCGAAAAGCAACGTTTCCGCCGCTCAGCCGTTGCGCCATAATGCCCGTGAGCGACATGTTGCATCGACACCCATCGATTCACCCTTCCGGCGGCCGGAGGCTGGCGGGACGCTCGATTAGAAGGTTCGGGCACAATTTGTGGGCAGCCGAATCACCCTGCAGGGGAGCGCGTATGAAATTCGCTTTCGCCTTTATCCTCGGTTGCGCTCTGGTTTGTTCCAGCGCACGCGGTGCCGACAAACCGCCCTCAATCACCAGCCCTACGGTACAATCCGCAATACGTTCGGCCGTCGAGAAAGACCGCGCGAAATATGGCGGGCGCACGCCGATTCCGGGAGTTCTCATCGGCGTTTGGGACGAGCGCGGCGCGAGTTTCGTGCAAGCCTTCGGTTACGCGGACTTGGCGCAAAAGCGGCCGCTGACGCCGGCGGATTCTTTTCGAATCGGCAGCAATACCAAAACGTTCGTGGCGAGCGTCATCCTGAGACTGGCCGCCGAAAGGAAACTCAGTCTCGACGACACCGTCTCCCACTTTCACGTCGGCGTGAACGTGCCGAACGCCGGCAAGATCACCGTGCGCGAACTCTGCGATATGCGCAGCGGCCTGTTCGAGGCGTATGAAACGCCGCAGTTTGCAAAACTGAACATGACGGTCCCGAAGAATTTCAACCCGCGCACGCTCGTTGCGTGGGCTGCCCTGCATAAACCGTTATTTGCGCCGGGCACACGCTATAACTACAGCAACACCAACTATCTGCTTCTCGGGCTCATCATCGAATCGATTACCAAGGACAGTGTCGGCGACCAAATCCGCAAGCGGCTTTTGGTGCCGTTTGGATTGTCGCAAACGATCTATCCGCAGACGCAAGCAATGCCGCCGCCATGGGCGCACGGGTACGCATTGGATAAGAACGGAAACTGGGAAGACGTCAGCAATGCCACTCCCGTTGCGTTCATGGGTTCTGCGGGCGAAATGGTTTCGGTCATGGCGGACGTCAAACGCTGGGTCGAATTGTTCGCAACGGGGAAAACGGGTGGACCCGTTGGATTTCGACCGGCGTCCGAATGCATTCCATTTCTCGCGAACACGTCATTCGGCTTAGGCATGACGTGCAGTGCCGGATGGTTCGGGTACACCGGCGGCCTTCCAGGTTACAACACTGCCGACTATTACTCGCCGTCGACTGGTATGACGATCGTTGCATGGACGACGTATCACGGTGAAAACCCGCCGGAAGGCGTCGCTAGCGTCATCGTGCGCGACATCGCGCGCATCCTGACGCCTGGGCACGTTCCGTTCGTCTATACAAAGCAGCAATTGGAGCAATCCGGCCTGTAGCTCAGCTCCCGGTTGCCGCACCCCCCGTGCGCTGCAATCTTTTCCCGCAGCGGCCGCCAAGGTACGTCGTGCCGCGAACGACTTCGGTGCCGCGCTGCAAGACCCACGCCAAGCCTTTGGGATTGCGCACCGGGTCGCGGTAGTCGAGATCATCGGAAAAGGTTTGCGCATCGAATGCAACGAGATCGGCGAATTTGCCGGGAGCGATTATGCCGCGGTCGGGAATGTTGAAGATGCCGGCGGGAAGACCAGTCATCTTGTGAATAGCCGATTCAAGCGTAAGCGTTCCGAGTTCACGGACGTGATGAGCGATGACGCGCGGGAAGGTCCCGTACGATCGCGGATGGTGACACCCTTGGACGCCGGGCGCGGCACCGTCCGAACCGATGACGGTATGTTCGTCACGCAAGACGCGCGCAATGTCGTCTTCGTTCATCAAGAATATGTTCATCATCGCAGCCAGCTGCTCGTTCACCAAAACGTGAATCAGCGCGTCGAATTCGGAGCACCCGAGCTGAAGGGCTATCTCCGTAATCGTTCGGCCTTCGAACCGGTGGCTCGGCGTAAAGGCGATCAAGATTCCGCCGTATCCCGCCTCCGCAACGAAGTTTTGAAACCCCGGCGTATCGCTTTCGAGTGTCTTCTCGAGGGCGCGCAGTCGCTGCGGATCGCGCAGGCGCTCGAGCGTCGCTTCATTTCCGCCTTCGTGAAATTCGGGAGGCAGGACGGCTTTCAAATACGTGCTGCCGGCCGTGTAAGGATAGACGTCTTGGTGCACGACGACGCCGCGCGCACGTGCCTGCCGGATCAACTCGAGGGAATCGCGCGTCCTTCCCCAGTTCTTCTTGCCGCAAGCTTTGTGATGCGATATTTGCACCGGAACGTGTGCCTCTTCACCAATCGTCAAAGCCTCGGCGACGGCGTCGAGCAGGGTGTCGCCTTCACCGCGAATATGCGAGGTATAGATCGTCCCGGGCGGCAAGCATTTCGCCAGATCGACGATCTCGTCCACGTCGGAAAACACGCCCGGCGGATAGATGAGCCCCGTCGACAGACCGAAGGCTCCGGCCTCGACCGATTCTTCGAGTGCCCCGCGCATGAACGCGCGTTCATGCGCCGTTGCGGCGCGGCGTTCCATGCCCATTGCCGCCGTACGCAGCGTGCCGTGGCCGACGAGCGGCACGTAGTTGGTGACGTAGCCGTGCGCATCGGTGGCGCGCAGCAAATCGGCGAATGTTGCGCCGATGTCTTCGTACACCGGCATCACCGCTTCGCGCGAGGCCAACCAGGCCGCGCGGTGCTGCGAGGACGTCGGTGCAAGACTGATTCCGCAATTGCCGACGACCTCGGTCGTCACCCCTTGCAGAATCTTCATCGTGTCGTCATCCGGCAGCAGAGGAGCGTTGTCGCCGTGCGAGTGGACGTCGATGAAACCTGGTCGATGACCAGACCTGTGGCGTCGACCGTATTCCAACCCGCGTGCGTGTCCGCATGTGGGCGGACGTCTTCAATCCGCTCGCCCGCAACGAACACGTCGTACGCGCCCGCGCGGCTGCCCGTACCGTCGATGACCGTCGCGCCTGCATAAACCGTCTTATTCACATTTCGCCTTTTGAATGGACCGGCGCCGAAATACTGCTGACTGCGGGAAAATATCGCTTTACCACCTAAAAGAGACCGCATGATTCGAACGATCGCCGCTGCTGCGGCATTGCTGTGCCTTCTGGGCGCCGCGCCTCTTACGCTGACGCCGAACCAAATTGCCGCCATCAATGCCATCGGGAACCGTTCGGTAGCCGGGCGAGCGGCGCCGGGGCTGACGATCGCGATCCTGAGCCGCGGCTCGGTCGTGTATGCGAAGGGCTTTGGCTATATGAACGTCGAGGACTCGGTGCCGGCGCGCGGAGATACGAGCTATCCCATCGGTTCGAATACCAAGCAGTTCACCGCGGCGGCGATCTTGATGCTGCAGGATGAAGGCAAACTCAACGTCGACGATCGCCTCGCTAAGTACTTGCCCGAAATTCCGCACGCAAGCCAAGTCACGCTGCGCAATTTGCTGACGCATCCCGCAGGCTATGCGGAATATACCGAAATCGGCTCGTTCGATGAGCTCGGCAACCGCCCCGCGACGCTGGCAGAGATAGTGAATACGGTCGATCATCGACCTCTCGCATTTACGCCCGGAACGACGCGTGAATACTCGAATACCGGATACGACCTGCTGGCCATGGTCATCGAGCGGGTTTCCGGAATGAGCTACGGCGATTTCCTCGAGCAACGGATCTTCAAACCGCTCGGAATGACGGCGACGTTCGTACGCAGCTGGGACGACACGCGCCCCAACGTTGCGACCGAGTATGAATCGTATGCGCTCGGCCCGTGGGAGCACGCGGAGCACCTCGATTACACCTGGTTCGGCGGCGCGGGATCCATCGTCAGCAACGGCCACGACCTTGCAAAGTGGAACGCGGCACTGGCCGGCGGAAAACTCCTTTCCAAACATTCCTTGACCGAAATGATGACGCCGCACAGCATCGGCAAAAACGATCCGTTCCCGGATTACGGATTCGGCATCGAGGTATCGCGGCTGCCGAACGGACACATGATGGTTTCGCACGGCGGCAACACGTATGGTGCGGCAACGCAGGATGCGCGTTTCCCGGACGATCACCTCGGCATCGTCGTCCTGGCAAACAGCGGGGCGTTCAGCTACAACTCCACCGTTTCGGCGCTGTATCGCGTCCTCGTTCCGTCCGCGGCCGTGAAGCCGTCGGCGCATCCCGCTTCGACACCCGGCAAAGCAGCGAAACCGCAAGCGAGCCCGGCGATGATCGCTGCGGCTGAGAGCTGGCTCAACGACGCAGTTGCCGGAAATGTCGACATATCGAAGTTACGGCCCGATTTTCGCGCCCATATGATTCCGTCACATCGTGCCGCCTTGCAGGCGCTCTCCGCTTTGGGCAAACGTTCGTACACGCTGATTACGACGGACCGCCGGCCGCCGACCACGGCGTACCTTTTCATGGTGAAAACGCCTAAGAAGACGCTCATCTATGCGTATAGCCGCGACGACGACG
>DATGJX010000259.1:0-10354 GCA_035294905.1 Vulcanimicrobiaceae bacterium
CGTGATGAGCGTCTCGAGAGTTCGAATCTCTCCCTCTCCGAAGTAAAAAAAAGAGCCCCAAATGCGGGCTCTTTTTTTAACATGCAGCATTGGAGATATCATGATATCCTGATATAGTGAGGCGCGGGTCGAAAATGGAAACCACACCTGAAGGACCGCTTGCCGAGACAGCTTGGTTTGCGATACTGGTTTGGGGGCTTCCGGTAGCCGCGCTCTTTTTATCGGGTTTTTTGACGCTTTCCACACCGCTGCGTGCTGCGATTTGGACCGCTGCTAATGCGACGATGGGCGTCGGCTGCGTTGTGAGTGTTATGCGATGTGGCCGTCTGCATTGCTATTTTACCGCGCCGTTCTTCCTCATACTGGCTCTCGCGGGGCTTCTTCTCGGGCTCGGCGTTTTGCCGGCGGGTAAGCATACCTGGAACATCCTCGGCGCAATTTTTACGGTCGGCGCGATCGTGTTGTACTTCGTCCCTGAAGCGGTGTTCGGACGCTACGCCCGCCGCTCCGATTCATAAGCACTTTGTAGTCCCGGCAGCTTCCGTGCCTGTGGCAACGACGTTGAATTTCGTTCCTGGACCGATGGCGACGTTGCCGCCGGGATTCACGACGCCTCCGACCACAATCAGCCCAGGCACGGGAACGGGAAACGGAAAGACGTGCCTTCGCGCGCTGTACGTCGTGCTGCCGCCATCGTCGGATGTTACGGCGATGCATTTTCCGCCCGGCAATTCCAAGTATCGCGGCTGAAGTGAAAGACTTCCGCGGCGCGTGCCTGCCGCGGGCGAAACCGACTTGACCACGCCGTGCCCAATGGTGCCGCTCGAAATCGTCACCGCTCCGACATGCGCGGGTTGCGTCGTGCGAAACGTGAACGGGTCGCCGGCCTTTGCGCTCGCCGAATTCACGCTCGAGACCATGGTAGCCGGAATCAGCACCGCCGCGGGACTCGCCTTTCGGGGAGCGGGCATGTCGCCTCCGTTTTGATGCAGGATAAGGCCCGTCACGTTGCCGTTCGTACGCGTAAACGTGATCTGCGCATCGATACCTTTGTAGTAGAACTCATCTTTCGCGGAGGGATAAATCTCATTCGCCGGTTGAGAGGCCAATTGCGCAAAAACGCGACCGTCCCGAAGCGTGACGATCAGATCGCTGCCGAAGAAATCGTACGACCCCGTGTACTGCTGCAGCGTCGCGCTGCCGAGCGAAACGACGGGCGGATACACAGGCGAGAGGGACGATGCCATCGGCTTTCCGGACGCGTCAAGACGATAGAGCGGGCTCTGCTGTCCGTTCTGCGTCAGGATGAGGCCGACGACGTTTCCGTATTGTCGAATGAATTCGACGTACGCCGGCACGACTTTGTAGTAAAAGTGATCGGCCCATCGCGACGGAAAGATCTCATACGCGCTTTGTCCTGCCAGCTGCGCAAAGACGTGCGTGCCGCGGTGAGTCACGGTATACGTGATGCCTAATTGGTCGTTCCGGTACGCCGCAGAGTAATCTGTCGCGAGTTGCGGCGTAACGCTGAATGTCGACGCGTTTTGCATCACCGGTGAAGCGGGGTCGAGCAGGTGCATGGCGACGTCCGCGATCGCCGGACCGCTGCTCAGAACCACGACGCCTTTTGTATGTGATGCATTCATCATGATGATGGAATTGAAGCCGGCAGTGGCGCCGTTGTGCTGAACCACGCCGGTACTATCGTCGGCATACCATGCCAAGCCGATGTGATACCCGGGAAACGTTGCGCGCGGCTGCTGCGCGAAGATGCACGTCTGCGCGAGCGCACCGCCGCCGAGATTGCACTGCAGGTATTTCACCATGTCGGAGAGCGAGGAGCGAATCGCGCCGGCTCCCGCGGAAGCGTCGGTGAACTCCCAACTGTGGACGGGATTACCGCTCGCATCGTGGCCGATCGCAAGCCGCGGCTCGGGTGCAAGCGTTTCGGCGACTTGGCTGTCCGTCATGCGCAACGGACCGAAAACGAGCCGCTTTACCAGCGATCCGTACGATCTGTCGTGGGCGGCATGCACGAGTGCCAGTCCGAGTAACCCGAAGCCCAGATTCGAATATTCGTAACCCGCTCCCGGGTCGCGCGGCAACTGGTATGTATTCAGAAAATCGTACAAATCCGCGACGGTGTACGGATAGTACGGATTATCCGAAGCGACTGAGGTGAGGTTCGACGGCAACCGAGGAAGCCCCGAATGCTGCGTCGCCAGATTGAGCAGCATTATGACCTTTCCGTTGCGCGTAGGCATGCGAACGTTACGCGGCAGATAGTGCGCAACCGGATCGGCGAGGCGCACCGCGCCACTGCGCACGAGCGACGAAAGGGCCGTCGCAGTGAACGTTTTGGAAATCGACCCGATTTCGAAGAGCGTGTGCGCATCGAGTGTGCGCGGCGTTCCGCTGCTGCCGGACAAGTAGGTCGTGATGCCGCCGCGATCGATGACCGCGGCGACGATCGCGCTGCCGGGCTCCGCGGATGTTCGCGCATCGAGAATCGCCTGCGGCGATTCGGGTGCCGGCGTGACGCCGCAAAGCGCAAGCATGCAAAAAACCGCCGCGAGTAAGGGTTTCATGCCGGGAAGTACCGCGCGTACGTGCCGGCTTCCCGCTTTCGCGGTCAGCGATGGAAGCGATAAAGGAATGCGCTCAGCGCAACGTTTCCGCCGAAAATCGCCGCGATGCCGTAGCCGAGCGTGTGAAACGAAAGCAGCGGATGCGCGCCCATCGCCGAAAATGCTTCGGCGCCGCCGACGAAGAGCGCAACCGTAATCGTGAGCAGCGTCATATTCACGTTGTACAGCACTTTGCGTGCGGGCTGCAGATACGCCCAGCCATATGCGCCGAGCATAGCGACGCCTTCGGTGGTATCGACGAGCGACATTCCCGCAGCGAAGAGCGCGGGAAGAATCAAAATGTAGGCCACCGGCATGCCGCCCGCGCCCGATGCGGCCGAAATTCCGAGCAGCGCGATCTCGGTTGCCGTATCAAACCCCAAACCGAACAGGACGCCGACTGGATACATATGCCAGCTGCGCTTCACGAGTCCCAGCGCCGGACGCAACACGCGCGTAAGCGCTCCGCCGGGAAGATCCGCTTCCGGGTCCGGCTTTCCGCCGCGCAGCAGCTCGAGCAGCACGGCAACGTTCGCCGCCGCGATCGCGATGAGAAACAGCGCCGATATCCACGTACCGACGATTGCTCCGGCCGATTGAAGCACGGGAAAGCGCGTCTTCAGCACGGCGCCGAAAGCGGCGACCAGAACGCTCAAGACGAACACGATCGTTGAGTGTCCGAGCGAAAAGTAAAAGCCGACGGCAACCGGCTTTTGTCCGTCGCGCAGAAGTTTGCGCGTCGTGCCGTCGATTGCCGCGATATGATCGGGATCGACCGCGTGGCGCAAGCCGAGCAAATACGCCGTGACGCCGAGCGGCAGCAGCAGCGGAAAAGCCCGCGCCGCACCAAGCAGCGCGATCCATACCGCGCCGTTGACGAGCGCGAGTATCGCAAAAAGAAAAATGCGATCCACCGATCTATCCCTTCGCCGGTTTTGGGCGGCATCTGTTTGGGCCAAGCGGCAATTGCCCCGTTCAGCCGATAAGCGGCACGTTCTGCGCAGCGGTTCGCGGGTAAAGACCGATCAAGCGCGGATCGTCGTGGATTTCGATTTGGCGCTTGTACGGAACGAACCCCGAGCGAATGTAAAACGGCAGCGCGTTTGGATGATCCAGCGTGCAGGTGTGCAGCCATAGGCGCTCGATCGGGCGCGACCAGGCGCGCGCGATCGCGAAGTTCATGAGTTTACGTGCCGCGCCGGTTCCGCGCAGCAGTTCCGTCACGCCGAAAAGGCCGAGCTCGCACTCGCCGCTTCGACGGAAATCCAGCTGCAGAATCCCTTCGTCGCAGCCGCCGGCGCGGAACACGTAATACTCCACGTCCGGGTCACGGATCAGGTTCGCGAACTGTTCATCCGTTATGAGCAGCGGCGATTGCCAGAGTGAAGACTCGCCGACACGGCGCACGAGCGCGCGGTATCGCTCCGCATCCGGCTCGACGAACCGTTCGATCGCCATGCCGTCGACGTCATATTCGGTGCGCGGCGAGGCGAGATGGCGCATCTCCAAACACGTGACGACGTTTGCGAGTTTGCCCGGCGGGAGGTCCGCGTACCCGTCAGCGAGCGGCATACCGGTATTGGCCGGGCTGCCATTCGCACAGACTGCCGTCGCGCATGGCGAACGACTCGCACCCATCCACGTCGGGATTGAAATCGGCGTTGAGCCGTTTGGTGGCGTCCCAGTCCACTGCCGGTTCTTGCCGCGCGGCACCGCGCGCCTTCACGTACGAAAACTGCGGATTTTTGGTGAGCGCGTTGAGCGATTTTGCCAAGCGTTGCGCGTCATTCATGCTTGCCTTGCTTCAGCGCCACCGAGGGGCTTCCCCGCGTCTATGGAAGACTGACCAGACATGGCTCTCTCGCATATCGTCATGCATTTGGCGCTCTGCAATGCCGCCGCTCGCCTCGGTCCGCAGACGCAGCTGCCGGTGCGCGTGGTCGTCACCGACAAAATCAATCGCGACGTCGTCGATGAGAAAACGACGATCCCGCGCGACGAAAACGACGACGGTGTCGCGGAGTTCGACATTCCCTGGGGTATTTATCGCGCTACCGTGACGATGCGGGCGGGTAGGGCAACGTGCAGCTCGCACCAATACGTTGCCGTTATGGCAGACCACAATCGATCCATAACCGTGCATCTGCAAGACACGCCGACACCCGTGCCGGCACCGGTAATTCTCGAAGGTACCGCGCCGGTCGAGTACGCGTACACGCAGCCGACCATCGTGTTTTTCGGCAAGGATACGAAGTGCAACGGCGCCGTCGGCAACACGCTGAACGTCACGGAAGATCAGGAAACCGACGAAGACGCTTACTACAGCACCGTCTATCCCACGCTGTCGCTCTTACAGCAAGTGCCGACGCTTGCCGTTCGGCTAACGGATACGCGAGGAGGCTATCACTACGTTCATTTGCCCAGCAACTTCCTGACATTCTCGGGGCGCTGGGCAGATCTCGGCGAGTTCGACATCACCGACGATCTCATTCAGTATCTCGCCGACAAACCGGAAGATACGCTGCTCTGCATTCACGGCTACGAAACCACGACGACGTTCCACTAAAGAAGGTCTGAAGACATCCCACTAACGCGTCTGCGGCGTCGGAGAAGCGCTCGGTGCCGGCGTTCCGGCTAAACGCGGGTCGGGCGGCGCCGATGGAAACGTGATATCGGAATATGTCGTATCCGACACGATTGTGAAGTTCATCGGTCCGAAGTGCTGCGGCGCCGTGTAGCGCGCGTGCGTGATGATCCAATGGCCGTCAATCGTCTGATAGTCCAGTGAGATGACCGTGGGATCGCCGATGAATCTGATCTCCAGATGAGAAGGCAACTGTGTTTGCGGATCGACGACGACGTCGGCGGGGTAGAGATCGCCGCTCGGCAATGCAGGTGTCGGCGCGACTTGCAGATGGACGTGTGAAGGAGAAGAATCGTGGGCATACGACGGCGCCCAAAAGCTGATGTACGGAATGAAGGCATTGGCGTTCGGGTCGGGTTGCGGCAGCGGCCAAAGCGTCGGCGCGTACCGTTTGAGCGTGATGTCGACGCGCTTGAGATTCGCGAACCAGCTGTAACCGAAACCCGCGAGCGGATCGAAATAGGGAATGATCGGAAACGCCTGTCCGATGCGCAGCGCTCCCTGCGGAAGGTCTTGCATCACCGCGTAATCGTCGGCTTGGCGGACGGCAACGTAGCGATTGATATCCTGCGCGCGCCCCATGCTCGCAGCCACGTGCGTCGTTTCACGATAGGTGATGTACGCAGGCGGATTCGAGGCGTAGGCGCTTGCGGTTCGATTGATCAGCTGAACGAGCGCGAGGTCGGGCGGGATCATCGTGCCGTCTTGTTCGCACAAAGGTGAGCGGTTACCGCTACGAAAAGCGGTAGGGATGACCGTTATCCTTCCGCCGGACGAGGTGCGCGAGCGCGTCGTCGAAATTCGCCGCACGATTCACCGCCATCCCGAACTGGGCTTCGAGGAGCAGCAAACGCAGGCACTCGTCGAGCGCGAACTCGGCGCGCTCGGCGTCGAACACCGCCGCATAGCGAACACGGGTGTCGTCGGCGTGATTCGCGGCGCACAGCCGGGGCACGTGGTGGCGCTTCGCGCGGACATGGACGCGTTGCCGATCACCGAGAAATCCGGCGAGCCGTTCTCATCCGAAGTGCCCGGTAAGATGCACGCATGCGGGCATGACGCGCATACCGCGATGCTGCTCGGAGCGGCGCGCATACTGCAAAGTATGCGCGCAGAGTTGCATGGCAGCGTCGTACTGCTTTTTCAGCCGGCGGAAGAAGGACCCGGCGGCGCCGAGCCGATGATCGCACAAGGTGCGCTCGACGATCCGAAAGTGGAAGCCGTCGCGATGCTGCACGTCGATCACCGTCTGCACGCGGGAACGATCGGCGTCACTCCCGGACCGGTCAACGCTTCCGCGGATGAATTTTATCTCACCGTGCATGGACGCGGCGGTCACGGCGCGTATCCACATACTGCCGCGGATGCAATTCCGGCCGCGTGCGCAATGGTCACGGCGCTGCAGACAATCGCCTCGCGCGAAACCGATCCGCTCAAGAGCGTCGTGGTGACCGTGGGAACGATGAGCGGCGGCTATCGCAACAATGTCATCGCCGACGAAGTGAAAATGACTGGAACGCTGCGCGCGCACGATCCGGAAATTCGCAACGCACTCGAGTCACGCGTGCGGCGGATCGTCGACGGCGTCGCCGCTGCGTACAACGTGAAGGCGACGCTCGAAGTGAACTACGGCTATCCGCCGGTCGTGAACAACGTCCCGCTCGCAGAAAATTTTTCGCGCTACATGAAAACGCATTCCCAGCTGCACGTCGAACGCCCGATGCCCACGATGGGCGCCGAAGATTTCGCCTATTTTGCGCAGCGCGTTCCGGGCGTGCATATTCGCCTTGGTATCCGCAACGAGCAAACCGGCGCGGTACATTCGGGACACAGTCCGGAGTTTCGCATCGACGAGGCGGCGCTGCCGGTCGGCGTGCAAACCTTGGTGGCATTTGCTACGTCCGTCGGGAGCGGTGCCGTAGCGTTCAAGTAGACGAGTAAGCGCTACCAGGGATTGTGTATAACCTGTGAAGAGGCACTATATGTTGTGGTGCCGAACGTCCATCCATGGCAATCTTGCGCCCTTCCAGTGGCTCAGGACAGGCTGCTGCCCCGCGTCCCGGGACTCGGCTGCTCACCGCAGCCGTCGACGTTCAAACGGCCGCCGAAACGGCGTTTTCACTGCTCTGCGCGATCGAGAAATGGCCCGTCTGGCTTGGGTTTTTGCGCCGCGCGGTGCTGGTTGATGCACCGCGTCCGCTCGGCATCGGCAGCGAAATTCGTCTCTCCTCGACGATCCCCGGACACGAGGAGCAGCTGTTCGAAGTCGATCACTTCATAATGAATTATCAGCTCTCGCTCGTCGGAGCGTTTTCGGTGCGCCGCCGCCTCGACTTTCGCGTGGAACGCAAGACGACTCGTTGCAAGGTGCACGTGCGGTTGGAGTATCCGGCATACGGCGGGAAACTCGGCGTGCTCTACGACGGATTGCGAGCGGCCCGCAAGCTCGGCGCACAATTGGAAGAGTCGCTGTTGCACTTCAAACATCTCGCCGAATATCAGCCGGTCGAGAAGGACGAATTGCTGGCCGACTTCTAGTCCATCGAAGGGCATGTCACCCTGAGCCTGTCGAAGGGCTGTCGAAGGGTTAGCAGTCGTTGACGTGGAGTGCTAGGCCCCGGTATACTTCGCATATGCCGCTGTACGACTATCAATGTTCCAAGTGCCAGCACGTGGTGGAGGTCCGCCACGGCTTCAACGACTCGTACACCGAGGGGTGCCCTGCGTGCGGCGGCGAGTTGAAACGCGTCATCAACCCCGCGCCGATCATCTTCAAAGGCTCGGGTTTCTACGTCACGGATTCGCGCAAGAAAGAATCGTCCGGCAGCAGCAGCTCGACCGCGCCGAAAGAGTCGAGCTCGCCCAAAGAGTCGGGCTCGCCGAAAGACTCGGGTTCTTCAAAAGGCTCGGGCTCATCCAAAGAGTCTGCGGCCTAGCGCAGCCATGAGCACCTGGACATGGGTGCTGACCGGCCTGCTGATTGCAGGCGTGCTTTTACCGTTGATCGGAGCCGCCGTCGTCGTGCGGCTTTTGCTGCGGATGCGTTCCCGTACTGCGCAGTTGCGCCATTCGCGGCTGTTTACCTCACTCGAATCGTTGCAGTTGCAGAACGCGCATATGCAGCAAATTGCAAAGCGCGCGGCGCCGCTTGTCCAGCGCGCGCAAAGCGCAATCGAAACGCTGCGTTCGTCGCCGTATGCCGCCGGATTACCGCAAATGCGTGATTCGTTGCAAACAGCGGGCGTCGAGATGTCCGAGCTTTTTATCGCCCTGCGCTAACCGGCGACGAACGCGAAGCTGCTAGGGCTTTGGCGGTTCCTCACTTTCGGGCGGTTCCCATTGCCAGCCGGGCGCGCCCGGCGGCATTTGCGGCGGCCCGGGAATCGGCGGCAAACCGAACGGTGATGCGGCACCTGGCGCGGGCGGGTCAGCGCCGGGTACGGCGAAGGGCGCGCCAAACGGCATGCCCGTTTCCGCGGGAGCCGCGGGTCCGGGCGGCATTGCGGGCAACCCAAATGGATTTTGCGGTGCGGGCGTGACCGGCGGAGGCGGCGCTGCAGGGGTCGATTGCGCGGGCGTATCAGGAGACCATGTCGACCAGGAGAGAACCGGCGGCTGCGTAGCCGGAGGTGGCGGCGCCTGAACTGCCGGCCTGACCGGCGGTTCGGGCACGGGAACCGTGCTTTGTGCGGCCTTGGCGATGCGTGGCGTCGGCGTCGGCTCCTCGCGCGGCGTGAAGATCGGCTGCGGCAGATCACCGATCGCCGCACCCGCAAGCACGTACCGTGGCGGCGGCAGCATCATGGTATCGCCTTTTCGCGCGAGCACGCGAAGTTCGTCGAGATCGGTGCGCGGCGCTTCCTCAACCTCCATCGTGTCGATCAGCAGCGCGATCGTGTCGCGCAGATATTCACGCGGCGGAATCTTTGCAAACGCGAACACATGCTGCGAAACGTCCGCTTTCACCGCTTGCAGCAATTTGCGCCAATACTCGAGCGGCTGATAGTACTCGAACTGCCCCAGTTCGCGTTTTGCCTGCGAATACAAGCGCGCGATGCGTTTACCGATGGGGTCGGCCGGCGGTCCCGGCTCGACAATCGCGACGCGCTTGGCCACTCGCGAGAGCTCCGAGACGATCTGCGCGTGGAAAAACGGATCCTGCTCGTGCAAATAATGAAACGACACCGCGAGGTCGAACGCGTCGGTTTTGGCGGGAATCACCGACGTGCTTCCGCGCAGGAGCATCGCGCCGACGTCTTCGAACTTGCGCATTACTTGCTCGCGGTGCTCGATTACGGTCACGTCGGCGCCGGCTTCCATCGCGCGGCGAATCCATCGGGCGTCCTCGCCGTAACTGCAGAACAATACGCGCTGCCCGGCCTCGATGACCAGCGCGTCCCAAATCAGGTTCTCGATGTACCGCGATTCGCGCTCGAACTCGTCGGCTGAGTAACGGGGGCTTTCGTTCACGCTTGCGCCTTCCGGAATACCGGCATGAACGCCGGAAAACTGACGTCGATGCTGGATTCGTCGTCGATACGCAGCGCTCCGGCGCCCGCCGCCAGCGCAGCGGAGGCCATCGCGGTACGGTGGTCGCCCTGCGTTTCGATACGCGTGCCCTCACAGCGCGGCCGGCCTCCCCGAATGGCCAGGCCGTTGGGCAGCGGCTCGACCGGCACGTCGGCAGCGCGCATAAGGCGCAAGATCGCAGCAACGCGATCGGACTCCTTGTTGCGCAGCTCCGCAATGCCGGTAATGCGCGTCTCGCCTTGCGCAAACGCCGCAGCGACCGCGAGCACGAGAATTTCGTCAATCGCGCGCACCGCGAGATCGCCGCTCATCGAAATAGCTCGCAGCGGCGCGGACTCGACGACGATATCGGCGATCGGCTCGCCGCATCGTTCGCGCTCATTTTCGAGGCGGATGTTTGCGCCCATCTGCATGAGCGCATCGAGCAAACCGGTGCGAGACGGATTGACGCCCACGCCGGGGATGGTTATCGAGCTGCCTTCGGCAACCGTGGCTGCAACGATGAAGAACGCCGCTGCGGAGAAATCGCCGGCAACGTCAACGTCACGAAAAT
>DATGJX010000260.1:0-22681 GCA_035294905.1 Vulcanimicrobiaceae bacterium
GTTCGCCAGACCGGCGGCAAAGGCCAATACGGCGATATTTGGATCCGTCTCGAGGCGGGCGAGCCCGGTACCGGCTTCGTCTTCGAATGGAAGATCGTCGGCGGCGCGGTGCCCAAAGAGTATCAGAAGGCCGTTCAGGAAGGCATCAAGGAAGCGGCGCAGAGCGGTGTGCTCGCCGGCTATCCGATTATGGACTTCAAGGTCGAAGCGTTCGACGGCTCGTACCATGACGTCGACTCCTCGGAAATGGCGTTCAAGATCGCCGCGTCGATGGGCTTCAAAGAAGCCAACCGTGCAGCCGGTCCGATTTTGCTCGAGCCAATCATGAAAGTGGAAGTTACGACGCCGAAGGACTACATGGGCGCGATCACCGGCGATCTCAATCGCCGCCGCGGCATGATCCAGGCGACGGAAGAAGCACCGGGCGGCGCGCAGGTCATTACCGCGCACGTCCCGCTCTCGGAAATGTTCGGCTACGCCACCGACATGCGGTCGGCGACGCAGGGCCGCGCAACGTATACGATGGAGTTCTCTCACTACGAGAAAGCTCCGAAGTCGGTCGAGGAGGAAGTGGTCGCGAAAGCGGCCGGTAAGAAAACCTCCGCCGCCTAAATAACGACAACTCGACCATTTATCTCACTGCATAAAAATAAAGGAAAAGCGAAAAGCGAATCATGGCGAAGGCTAAATTCGAACGTAGCAAACCGCACGTAAACATCGGAACGACGGGGCACGTCGACCACGGTAAGACGACGCTTACCGCGGCAATCATCAACTGCCTCGCCACCGAGAACGCGAACATCCAGAAGCGCAATGTCGACGATATCGACAATGCGCCCGAAGAAAAAGAGCGCGGCATTACGATCGCGATCTCGCACCAAGAGTACGAGACGCAGAAGCGCCACTACGCGCACGTGGACTGCCCCGGTCACGCCGATTACATCAAGAACATGATTACCGGCGCGGCGCAGATGGACGGCGCAATCCTCGTCGTCTCCGCGACCGACGGCCCGATGCCGCAAACGCGCGAGCACATTCTGCTCATGCGCCAAGTCGGCGTTCCGTACATCGTCGTGTTCCTCAACAAGGTCGACATGGTCGACGACGAAGAGCTGCTCGAACTCGTCGAGATGGAAATTCGCGAACTGCTCAACCAGTACGAGTTCCCGGGCGACACGACGCCGATCATCCGCGGCTCCGCGCTCAAGGCGCTCAACAGCTCCGGCAAGCGCGGCGACCCGGATGCCGATCCGATCTTCAAGCTGATGGATACGGTCGACGAGTACATTCCGAATCCGCAGCGCGAAACCGACAAGCCGTTCCTCATGCCGGTCGAAGACGTGTTCACGATCACGGGACGCGGTACGGTCGGCACGGGCCGCGTCGAGCGCGGTCAGGTGAAGGTCGGCGAGGAAGTCGAAATCGTCGGTCTGCAGGATCAGACGAAGAAGACGGTCGTCACGGGTATCGAGATGTTCCGCAAGCTGCTCGACATCGGCATCGCCGGCGACAACATCGGCGTGCTGCTTCGCGGCATCGATCGGAACGAGATCGAGCGCGGCCAAGTGCTGGCAAAACCCGGTTCCATCAAGCCGCACAAGAAGTTCGAAGCCGAAGTGTACGTGCTCTCCAAAGAAGAGGGCGGGCGTCACACCCCGTTCTTCGCAAACTACCGCCCGCAGTTTTACTTCCGCACGACGGACGTGACGGGCACCATCCAGCTGCCGGAAGGCGTCGAGATGGTGATGCCGGGCGACAACATCAAGATGAAGGTCGAGCTGATCACGCCCGTGGCGTGCGAGGCCGGACTGCGTTTCGCAATCCGTGAAGGCGGCCGCACCGTCGGCGCCGGCGTCGTCACGGCGGTTCAGGACTAGTCTTTTCCGCCAAGGTGTCGCCTAACCTTGACGAAAAATCCGTCGTCCTGATGGGACGATTATCCAGGGTGTCATCCTGAGGTATCGAAGGATGACCGAGCTTGTCGAGGTCTGCAGAAAGAACTAATGGCTAAACAAAAGATTCGCATCCGCCTCAAGGCGTACGATCACAAAGTGCTCGACCAATCGGCGGAGCGTATCGTCGAGACCGCGAAGCGCACCGGCGCGTTCGTCAGCGGCCCCGTGCCGTTGCCGACCGAGATCAACCGGTTCTGCGTAAATCGCTCGCCGCACGTCGACAAGAAGTCGCGCGAGCATTTCGAGATGCGCACGCACAAGCGGCTCATCGACATTCTGCAAGCCTCGCCGAAGACGATGGATGCGCTGATGCACCTCGATCTGCCGGCCGGCGTGGACATCGAACTGAAGGCGTAAGGGGCTTCATCGCGCCGGATGACGAGCCGCGTCGAACAAGACGCGGCTCTTTCGTTTTCCGGGGTACTTTTCAGTTACTCACAGCCCATCCCCAAGGAAAATGCAGTTTTCCTCATCTGTTCACAATTTTTTCGCAAGGCGGCGCGCGTATAATAGCTAAACGGCGAATCTAAGAGCAGCGGCTTTGATAAGCGAGGGGCACACCTATGCACATCCTCGATTTGGTCTTGATCGCGTTCGTGGAGGCGAAGACCCTCAAAGTGGTTCGACGTGGGCCTCAGGTGTGGCTGAGCAACGGCGACGGCTTTCCGCTGAATCTGGTCACGGGGCAAATCGAACGCATCCCCGAGCCTGCTGACGCTGCGGACCCATAACGACCCGGGACGAATTTCCGATACCCCTTGGTGCGCCGGACCGTTCGCACGCCGCCGCTTCCTTGCTACACTGTGTACACAGACCGCGGCCACGAACGAGCATTAAGAAAATGAAAGCGTTCACATATCCGCGGTCTTTGCTTTTTATACGAGCGCCGTACCGATAAGCCCGTTGCGCGTAACGAGCGCAGCAAGTTGCGATTCGTCGAGATCTTCGGTTTGCGCGGGACGCTGCGGAAGGACCAGGTAACGCGCTTCCGCCGTGCTGTCCCAGACGACGATCTGCGTTTTCTCGGGAAGAGCGACGCCGAACTCGCGCAAGATCGCGCGCGGTTCGCGGACCGCACGCGCGCGATACGTTTCGCTTTTGTACCATGAAGGGGACGGACCGAGCAGCGCGATCGGATAGCACGAACACAACGTGCAGACGATCAAATTGTGAACGTGGATCGTGTTTTCGACGACACGGAGCTTCACAGGCGCCCAATGCGAGAGGTCGATGCCGAGTTCTGCGACCGCCGCATTCGCATCGTCGAGCAAGCGGCGCTTGAATGCGGCATCAGTCCAGGCGCGGGCTACGACGCGATACCCGTTCTCCGGACGCGCCTTTGCAAGGAATGACTCGACGGCGGAATCGAGCTGCTGTTCGGACGTGATGCCGCGCTCTTCCAGTCGCGCGATGAGCGATCTCACGCGGCGCGATATTTGCGCGCTGTGCTCGTGGTCGTGAACGTGTGCGCTCATGCGTCGGCCTCCAAATACGATTCAAACAAGTCGGCACGCACGAGATGCTCGCCGCGATCGAATTCGACGGTGTAGAGCATTTCGGTGCGTGCTTGCGTTCCGTGCAGCGCGCCCTCGTCAGCGAAGCGAAATGCGCCCAGCACGGCTACGATGCGGCCACTGCGTTTCGCGAGGTATGCGGGTAAACGCGTGTGGCCATCGCGTCGCAGCTCTCGCGTGCGCACGAGCGCGCCGGTTTCAAACGGCATCCAGCATCCCTTTGCCCGCGAGAAGGTTCTCGATGGCAAGAAGCCACCGCTCGTAGTATGAGGATTCGTGGTAAACGTGCGGCGGAAGGCGCTCGATGGCGTCCCGAAATTCATCGAGCGTGTACGCGCTTCGCTGCAGCAGCACGCGATTGAGCGCGAAAACGCGCGCTTCCCATTCGTGATGAAAGGGCTCGCGATCGTCGGCGGTGTCAATCTGGCCGTAATCGGCCGAGTCCCCAATGTCGTGCGGACGCATCAAAACCTCCAGCGAAGACGTACCTGCACGCTTCGCGCCGTCGGATAACTGTACGGAACGTAGCCTGCGCGGCCGTACGTCCACGGCACCGCTTGCGTGACGCCGTCGTTCGTCGGCACGCCGTTTCCGAGGACATATGGCTTGGGCGCGTTTATCAGGCCCTGGTAATACGCTGCGTAGAGCGGATCGCCGCCGGCGTATCCGGGCGGCCCGATGAGATAGCCGTTCGTCCCGTATGCGGTCGGCGAAGCAACGGCGAAAAGGTTCACCACGGTTCACGAGTGTCTGCGGCGGGCTGCGCAGCGTGTTCGGATCGCTGCCTTCGGAGGTGCCGAGCGTTCCGATGTAGGGGTTGGTAATGGCGTTGTACGGCTGCGAGGGATCGCGCAAGAAGTAGTAGTTCGCGCCGGGATCGACGTGGTTGTCGTTGGGCACTTGCTCCGGCTGGTGCGTGAGCGGATTGAAAATCCACGCCACGGTGCCGACCCCGTACGGATAACCCGATTCGTAGGAAAGCGACGGTACGATTCGCACGCGACGTTTCGCCGCATCGACTTCATACGCAAGCGTTGCGGTGAAATCCGGAACGTATCCCACTGGAAAAAGGTGTCCGGTCGCGATTGCAGGCGCGTTGAGATTGTTGTAAGCGAACTCCGATGCGCTCGATGAAAACGCCCGCAGGTAGTCCGCATTCAGCGTGAGCGCGCCGTGGTTGACCCACAGCTCGATTCCGTGTGCGCGCAGTTGTCCCACGTTCGTCGGCACGCCGACGGGGCTCCGCGCGAGTTCACCGCCTGATTGCCGGTAGTTGTACGGCAGAACGTCGATGCGGTTCTTCTCGAGCTCGGCCCAATACGTAAACCGGAACGCGGTTTTCCCTGTGGCTTCGAACGATGCGATATGCGAGTCGCCGACTTCAGGCGCGAGCGTTACGAACGGTGCCGGGTTCCCGTTTTGGTCGACGTTTGTCGAATCGTAGCGATCTGCTTCCAGCGGTTTTGGAGCGACCGTCGTGTGGTCGAAGGTTACGCGTGCCGCGTATGTACGGCCCAAGCGATACGTTCCCGAAACATGCGGATCGAGCGCGCCCACGTTGTATGGGCTGCCGGTGCTGGGATCGATTCGCGTGTGGGTCAAACGAAGCGCACCCATGAGCGCAAAGCGCACCGCATCGTCGGTTTTTCCGCCGCGAAGTATCGCATTGGCGAACGGATCGAAGCTGACGCCCGGCACGGAGGCAATCGCACCTTGAACCGTGCGGCAGTGTACGCCGCAAGGCCGGATGCCGAAACCGGCGGTCCGCTCAATGCGCGGCCCGTGACGGTGAACACGTCACCGCTGCCTGCCGCGGAGAAAGCCTCTGCCGTGGCTCGCGCGCTAGCGATCGTTTTGAGCTCTTTGATCAACGTCAGTGCGATTTGATTGACCTGGCCGGGCAGAACCGTAACCCCACTCTGGCTTACGGGCTCGTATCCGATTGCTTGAGCGGAAACGACGTAGGTGTCGGGCGTGACTCCGAGCAGCGCAAAGGAGCCGCGCGCATCGCTCGTCGTCGTAGAGCGACCGGAAGGTGATGCCGCACTGACGCGCGCGTTGGCGACGGGCGTATCTCCCGAGACAATGGTTCCCGCAATCACCCCGGTTGTCGCTTCCGCAGCATCGCTTCTCGCCAAAGCGCCGCAAAGGACGATGCTCACGGCTAAGAGTGCCGCAATGAAATTACAGGCGAAGCACCGCCGCCACGTGATTACCGTAGCCGGCGACGCGCTCGATGCGCAGGGTGTCCGTGAGTCGCGAAACGATGTACAGTCCTCGGCCATTTTCACACAGCGGATCGGCCGGCAGGCTCGGATCGCGCAAGAATCCATGCCCGCGATCGATGACGTGCAGAACGGGCTTGGGTCCGGTCCATTCGACCTGCACCTCGATCGGTCCCGGAGCGTGCCGAACCACGTTGCCGACCAGTTCCCCAAAGACCAGCTCCGCCGCGGCGATGTCCGCATCGTTCGGCGCTCGTTCGCGCAGGTATGCGGCAAGCTCCGAACGCGCGTCGTGCGCAGCCTCGGCATTTTCGGCGTCGAACGACCAGGACGTGGGCTCACCGAACGCCACGGTAAGCACGGCCGTGTCGTCTTGCGCGTCCGGCGGAAGGATGGCCTCGCAGAGAAATGCTGCGGGATTGCGCACGCACGAGATCGCTTCGCTCGCGACCAGAAACGCCAAACGCTGCTCGCCGAACAGCACGTCGTGCGTGGCTTCGGTCAGGCCGTCGGTGTAAAGCACGAGCAGGTCGCTTCCGCGCAGGTCGACGTCATCGGATTCCTGCCGTTCGTCCTCGCGCAGACCCAGCGGAAGTCCCGTCGAGCGAAGTTCGCAAATCTCGCCCTCACGGCGCAGCAACGCCGGCGGATGCCCTGCGCCGGCGTAGCGCATGCTGCGGCGCGCCGGATCGATGATCCCGACAAATGCGGTGACTATGGCGGTCGAACGGCGCGAACGCAGCTGAAAATCGATCGCGTCCAAAATGCGCGCCGGATCCTGCTCGTAGAGCGCGGCCATGCCGATGGCTTGGCGCAACTTTCCCATCAAACCGGCCGCGTGTAAGCCGCGACCGCAGACGTCGCCGACGCTCACCATGATCGATCCGTCGGTCAGCGTCAATGCGTCGTACCAATCTCCGCCCACCTCCAGTTCCTGCGAGCTCGGCTGATAATTCGCCGCGAAGCGCAAACCGGGTGTAACCGGCAGCATTCCGGGCTGCGGCAAGAGCGCTTGCTGCAATACCGCAGCGATCCGCCGTTCGCGCTCCATCGTGCGCTGGTGGTCGATTGCGATCGACAGACGGCGCCCGACGTCCGTAAGTACGCGCGCGTCCTCTTCATCGTATGTCCGGTCGCGCGAGCACCAGTACACGACCAGAGCGCCCAGCGTTTCGCCGCGCGAAAAGAGTGGGGTCGTGATTGCCGAGCGAATGTCGAGCGCGCGCACGTCCGGCGCCAAATACTCCCACATATTCGCGAGCACCGCATCCATCTGCAAATCGTTTTGCATGATAGTGCGGTGCTGCGCGAGCATGGAAAGCGCTTTTTCCTCGGCGTCGAGGCGAAGGGTGCGTCTGCCGCGCAGGCGATCCGCGATGAGCACCTTGAGCGGATCGGCGTGCGCGCATGCGACGGTTCGAAGCGTTTCGCGATCTTCTACCAGAACGACATAGGCCAGATCGGCCATCTCCGTAACGATGAATTCGGTAAGGCGGTCCAACATGCTCTGCATGTCCGCCGCTTGCACGAGCAGTTCGCTCGCTTGCGCAATAAAGTGAAGGCGCTGCGATCGCATTCGCTCTCGCTCGAAGGCCGTCGCGGTGTGAATTGCGGCAGCCGCGCGATGCGCGACCATTTCCGCAACCTCCAAATCACCTGCGCTGTACGAGCGCGCCGATTCGGCGGATGCAAGCGCCATGCCGCCGTACACGACCCCGGATTCCGTGGCAAGCGGAACCAGCATTGCCGAGCGCATCTGCAAGCTTTCCAAAATACGCAGGAACTCCTCATCTCGCGCAGCTCCGGCAAGCTCATGTTCGTTGATGGTCGGAGCCAAGATCGGGATGTTGCGGCGAATTGCGCGATCGAGCGGCGTTCCGTTTTGTACGGGATAGCGATTGCGCAAGCGTTCGAGCTGCGCGACGCGGCGCTGGTCGCGATGGGCGATGGTGCGAGTCTCGTACCGGCCGTCGCCGTTCTTGAGTACGACGAAACACCAATCGGCGATCCGTTCGATTGCTATGCGCGCCAACGTTGCGCAAACCGCGTCGACGTCGAGGCTCGCGTTCAAAGCCGTGGAGGCGTCGAGCAGGAAACGCAGCCGGTCGCTCGCGCGTTTTTGCGCGTCGATGTCCGTTGCCGTGCCGATCCAGCGCACGATCTCGCCGCTCGCATCGCGATAAGGGACGGCTCTTGCGATGAACCAACGGTAGGTCCCCGTCGACGCGTTGCGCAGCCGGTATTCGATCTCGTACGGATTGCCGGTGACGAGGGCGTCTTTCCAGCGCTCCCACGTCAAATCGAGATCGTCGGGATGCACCACGTTCTTCACGCCTTCGTGCTGCATCGCTCCAAGGTCGACGCCCGTATAGTCGATCCACGGACGATTGAAATACAAAATCGTGCCGTCCGGTGCGGCGATCCAAATGAACTGCGGCATGATCTCGGCGACGACACGCAGTTGCTCGTTCGTTTCCGCGAGCTGTTCGTCCGTGCGCGCCAGATCCGTCATTTCCGTGGACCCAAGGCGGCGCCGGGCCCCCTTCTGGCCATCTTTCTGCTCTCTACCCAACCAGCGGCATGGATACGCCTGGTCGCCCGGCGAAGGGGCAGTGCATGCCGATACCGCTGCACGAGGTTCGCGAACGCACCTTCTCCGGTACACGCCGCAGAATCTTTCAACTGCTCGTCGACATGGGGACGTCGAATGACGTCGTGTGGCCGTTCGCCGCGCAGCCGTTCATGCGTTCTCCCGGCCCCCTTGCGCCCGGCAAGACGGAAGAATGGCACAACGGTTTCCACGCCGTGCTTCAAGAAGTCGTTCCCGAAGAACGCATCGTTTGGCAGATACAGAACGAAGGTTTTGAAGGCACGCACGGTTTTTATCTGAGCGGAGATGCAAAGCACACGACGGTGCAGCACCGCATCGACGCAACGCTCAGCGATACCGAGGGCCGGCTGCTCTGGCGGCGCTTAGAGGACGCCAACGAGCGATCGATGGAAGCGCTCTTCGACAAAATCGCCCGCGTTTTGAAACGTTAGGAATCATGACCGCCACGCAACACAAGTCCGTCGCTCTGCCGAACCCGAGCGACTTCTTGAATATCGACGCACTGCTGAATGAAGAAGAACGCATGGTGCGCGACACGGTGCGCGCGTTCGTGCGCGATCGAATCGCGCCGAACATCGCGCAGTGGTTCGAAGAAGGCACGCTGCCGAGCGAACTTGGCAAACAGCTGGGAGATCTCGGGCTGCTCGGGATGCACCTGCACGGCTACGGCTGTCCCGGTGCAAGCGCGGTCGCGTACGGCATTGCCTGCATGGAATTGGAGGCCGGCGATTCCGGCGTGCGCAGCTTTGCGTCGGTACAAGGATCGCTTGCGATGTTTGCCATTCATCGGTGGGCGAGTGAAGAGCAAAAGCAGCACTGGCTGCCGCGCATGGCGACGGGGGAGTTCCTCGGATGTTTCGGGCTGACCGAACCGGACTTCGGCAGCAATCCGGCGGATATGCGCACGTTTGGGCGGCGCGACGGCAGCGACTGGATCATCAGCGGCACCAAGATGTGGATTACGAACGGCGGAATTGCGGACGTTGCAATCATTTGGGCGCAAACCGACGACGGAATTCGCGGATTCGCGGTGCCCACGAATAGCAAAGGCTTTACCGCAAACTCGATCGAGCGCAAGCTCTCGCTGCGCGCCTCGATCACCTCGGAGCTGGTGTTGGACAACTGCCGCGTTCCCGGTGAAGCCGCATTCCCTGACGTGCGCGGTCTTCGCGGACCGCTTGCGTGCCTGAACGAGGCGCGCTTCGGCATTATTTGGGGTGCCATGGGGGCGGCTCGCGCGTGCTTCGAAACTGCGCTGGACTATGCGAAAACGCGCGTGCAGTTCGGCCGCGCGATCGGCGGCTTTCAGATCACGCAGCAAAAGCTCGTCAACATGCTGCTCGAGTTGAATAAGGGAACGCTGCTTGCGCTGCATATCGGGCGAATGAAAGATGGCGGGCGCGCCCATCCGGCACACGTCAGCTTCGGCAAGTTGAACAACGTGCGCGAGGCGTTGAAGATCGCACGCGAGGCGCGCACCGTTCTGGGTGCAAACGGCGTTACGCTCGAGTACCCCATCATCCGCCACATGAACAATCTTGAGTCGGTCCTCACCTACGAAGGGACCAGTGAGGTCCACACCCTAATCCTCGGCCAAGCGCTCACCGGCCAAGACGCATTTACCTAGCGCCTGCTTGCGAACCGCGAACGGTGTCTCGTCGTTTCCCTAACGTCAAGGTTCTTAGGGACGAAGTGAGGACACGATGCGAACCTCTACGAGCAACTTCTATAAGCAAATCCTAGCAAGCAGTGGAGCAATCGCGATAGCGCTGCTGGGAACACTTCCGGTATCCGCTTATCCGCAGCAGCAAGACCGCGGAAACAGCACCCATACGTCGGCGCCCGCACGAGCGGAACGTGCGGCACCGGAACGCGTGGAACGCTCGGCGCCCGTACGCTACGAAGCGCCTGCGCGCGTCGAACGTGCAGCTCCGGTACAATATCAGGCTCCGGTACGCGTGGAACGCTCCGCACCGGTACGCATTGAACGCGCACCCGCACCGGTACACATCGAACGCGCGCCTGCGCCGGTACGCATCGAACGTGCGCCCGCACCGGTACGCATCGAACGCGCGCCCGCACCGGTACGCGTCGAACGTGCACCCGCACCAGTACGCATCGAACGTGCACCCGCACCGGTACGCATCGAGCGCGCGCCTGCACCGGTACGCGTCGAACGCGCGCCTGCACCGGTACGCATCGAACGCGCGCCCGCACCGGTACGCATCGAACGCGCACCCGCACCGGTACGCGTCGAACGCGCACCCGCACCGGTACGCGTCGAACGCGCGCCTGCGCCGTTCGTCGAACACGTAGCGCCGCAGCGCAGCGTGCGCGCAGTCACCCATGCTGCACCGTTCATGCAGATCGTGCGTCCGGGCCGAGTGGTGCGACCCCGTGTCGTCACGCGAACCGTCGTTACTTCTCCGCTGATTCGTGCGGTTGCGGCGGCACGCGTGCGCAGAATGCCGTTCATCTACCGCCCGCGGTATATTGCGGGACGCATTGCGGCGATTCGGCGCAATGAAATCATCGTCGATCCCCCGGCCGGAGCGCCCGTGATCGTTCGTAACATCTACATCACCCGCGAGGTGATGCCGGTGGGCTCGGTCGTCGCGCTTCCGGTGACGTACACGAACGGCATGTACCAGTACTACCAGCCGCAGGCGGTGTACGCACCCCCGTACTACAGCAGCTACGATCCGTACGGCTATGGCTATGGCGGTTACAATCCGTACGGCTACGGCTACAACGGCTATGGCTACTCGCCGTATGGCTACGCACCGGCCGCGTATTGCAACGGCAACTCGTCGTCGCTGTTGTACGCCGCGTTGCTTCCGACGCTGATTGGCGCGCTGTCCGGCAACGGCAGCAGCTTCAACACCAGCGATCTCGCGTCGATTGCGCTCACTGCAGCCGCAGGCGGCGGATCGTGCGGCTACTACGGGCAACCGTCCTACGGCCAGCCCACGTATGGGCAACCATACTACGGCCAGCCGGCGTACTCCGCGCCGCAGGTAAGTTACGGTTACACGCCGCCGGCGTATTACAGCCAGCCCGTCTATTACTCGCAGCCGTACGGCACACCGTATGACAGCTGCATGTGGTCGGACAACGACGGCGACGAGTCGTGCGCGCCGGTAAATGGTTACAACGCGTACGCACCCGGTGCGTATGGCAACTCTTTTGGCAACGGCATGTACGCGCCGCAGCAGCTGCAGGGTGTCATCATTGGGCGTACGGGTAACATGCTGATGGTGCTAGGTCAGGGCGGTACGCCGACGTATGTGTATGCAGCTCCGGCACTCCAAAGCGGTTTTGCGATGAATGGACCGGTCGCGCCGGGCCAGATCATCGACGCGTACGGGTACTATAGCGGCAACACGTTCATCGCCACCGCGATCGTGTAAAACATAACTACGGTCAATCCTCGACGGCACGCCGCCATAACACGTAGCGCGGCGTGCCGTCGTTCGTTATGATGCAATCCGTACGATGAAAGCCGAACGCGGGAAGCTCGCCGATTTTACGACCGATCCTCGCCGCTTGCTGGTGATGAGCGCGTTTGCCGTTCTCATCGGCATCGCATCCGCAGTCGTCGCCAAGGTTCTGCTCGTGCTGATCGGCTTCATCACGCGCGTTTTGTATTTCCAGCAAGTGGGCGCAACGCTCGTTCAGCCGAATCCGCACCACATCGGGCCGGCTGCGATTGCAATTCCCGTCATCGGGGGCTTGGTCGTCGGCCTCATCGCGCGCTTCGGTACCGATAAGATTCGGGGCCACGGCATTCCGGAAGCCATTCAAGCGATTCTCGATCGCGACAGCGTCATTCAAGCGCGCGTCGCGTATCTCAAACCGATCGCGTCGGCGATAACGATCGGCACCGGCGGCCCGTTCGGCGCGGAAGGGCCGATCATCATGACCGGCGGGGCGTTCGGTTCGCTGTTCGCGCAATTTCTGCGGCTCTCGTCGGTCGAGCGCCGCACCTTGCTGGTTTGCGGCGCTTCGGGCGGTATGGCGGCGACGTTCGGCGCACCGATCGCATCGGTTTTGATTGCGGTCGAACTGCTGCTTTTCGAGTGGAAGCCGCGCAGTTTCATTCCCGTAGCCGTCGCAGCGTTCGTTGCGGACGTCATGCGGTGGACGCTCATCGGGCCGAATCCGCCGTTTCTCGTCGCACATCCGCATAGCGTCGATCCGTCGGCGTTCGGTTGGGCGGCGATTGTCGGCATCGGCGGCGGTTTGGTTTCCGCCATCATGACGAAGCTCGTGTATTGGACCGAAGACGCGTACGAGCACCTTCCCGTTCACTGGATGTGGTGGCCCGCGATCGGCGGATTGGTCGTCGGAATCGGCGGCTGGTTCGTTCCGCAGGCCCTTGGCGTGGGTTACGGCACGATCAACGGCATGCTGAACGGGCAGCTCGCAATGGGCGTCGTCGCCGGCATCATCGTCGTGAAGATCGTCATTTGGATCGCGGCGCTCAGTTCCGGCACGTCCGGCGGCGTTCTTGCGCCGCTGCTCATGATCGGCGGCGCGATGGGCACGCTCTTCTCAATCGGGATTCCCGGACACGATGCGACCGTGTGGTCCGCAGTCGGCATGGCCGCAATCATGGGCGGCACGATGCGCGCGCCGTTCATGGCGACGATGTTTGCGCTCGAAACGACGCACGCATGGGGATTGCTGCCGCCAATCTTCATCGGCTGCGTCGCGGCAACCGCGTTTACCGTGATATTCGTTCCGCGCTCGATTCTCACGGAGAAATTGGCGCGGCGCGGCATGCACGTTGCGCGCGAATATTCGGTGCATCCGCTCGAACTGATTTCGGTGCAGTCGGTGATGACCAAGCGCGACGCGCTCGTCGCGCTCAATCCCGCGCTGACGATCGAACAGGTTTGCATACGGCTCGCGCAGCTCGACGCGCAATTGCATTACGTCGAGTATCCGGTAGTCGAGGAGGACGGAACGCTCGTAGGCTTCGTTGCTCATGCCGTACTTCTGCAGCACGCGCATCTTACGGACGCCGCCGAGCGCACCGTCAGATCGCTTGCGCGAAAGCCGGTCAGCGTGCATCCCGACGATCGCGTGCGCGCGGCTGCGAGCCTCATGGCGACGAGCGGAAGGCGCAGCGTCACCGTCGTCGACGACGCGGGCATGTGGGTCGGAATTCTTACGGTGAGCGATTTGCTCGAAGCCTGGAAACGCGGACTGGCCGCGGAAACGCGCCGTGTGCGCGTTCGGTCGCTGAGCCGTTGGTCCCGGTTGACGCCGTCGCAAAAGGAGGCTCGCGCACGCCGCTAAAACGGCGTTGATACGAAGAAGGAGGCCGTATGATCAGGCGCCTTGCTATTTTTGCATTTGCGTTCGTCCTCAGCTCCGGGTGCGCGATTGCCGCGATGCCGCCCAAAGGCGGCATGCCGCCGCTTCCACCCCAACCGAAAGTCCGCCCCGCCGGCATTCCCGCGGGATTCGTAATGGTCAGCCCTTGCGTCCAAGGCATGGGCGAGCACTGGGCCAACCTCAAAACCGCTATGCTGCCGAACGGCGCGATGGGACCAATTTACGGTTCGTACCAAGGTAAAGCGATATTCAGCGAAGTGATGGTGCCCGTCACGACATTCCAAAAGGGCTTTAACTATTACAATCTGACTGCGCTGCCGGGCTATCACATCGACCACATCAACATCGAATACCATCCACACGGCCATCAGGGGATGCCGATTCCGCACTACGACATTCACGCGTATTACATTTCGCATGCGGCGCAGCTGAAGGTCTGTCCGAATGGCGCACCGGATCCCGACATGGAGAAAACGGCCAAGTAGCCGGGTTGCTTCGAGTAAAAAGTAGTACAATGGACCCGGGCGGTGCGGGCTGCCCGGGAGCGGTTGAATGAGCAAGTTTTTCGGCAGTTTCGCCCTTCTGCTAGCACTGAGTTGGGGACTGGCCGGCGCTTGCCCGGCGCTGCAAAACTCCGGGGCTTTGCCGGTGCTCGGCATCGGCAGTCCAACGTATTACTGCGCGAACCACAGCGACATGCTCGATAACGGAAACCCCTCGAAGCTGGGCGACCTCTCGCAGTCCGGCTGGGGACGCAGCGTGCAGATATGCAGCAAGAATTGCTCCTACGCGCCCATCGTCCCGAGCGATCCAAACTCGGAGCTGATGCCGGTTTCTTGCGGCGGAGGCATGCACGACATGCAGTATTACGTGGAGCCGCCGCCACCGGCGAAGGGCGTTACGGCGATCCACATCGCAAATCCGAGTTGCACCGGGAGTATGCCTTCGAAGGCGCCTCCTCCGCCGCCGGCGCCTCGACGGCAGGCGCAAGCCCCTCCGACGCCACAGCCTTCGTCACAGCCGTAGCACAGCAAACGCTTCGATCATATGAAAGCGAAGGAGGGTGTTTCGAATGTCTAAATGGCTTGCACTGACGATGATAGCGGCGCTGGCGTGCGTCGCACCGTCGGTTGCCGCAAACCAGACGTGCCCCCCGCTAACCGTTCAGTCGCCGGGATACATGATGCAGCAAGTCGATGTGCCTTGCATTATCGATCAGGTCAATCCGCAGTTCGGATGCCTGAACTGCCCCGGCACGACGGTGTACGATTCCCAAAATCCCAACCGTGCCTACTGCCGGCGTTGGACGCAAACTCCGACTGGCGAATTTTACACGACGGTTCCGCAGCACCGAGTGAACGGCAAATGCGTACCGGGGTACGCCATTGAGCCCTTCGCAAAGCGCGCCCCCGCGCAGCCTGTGCGCGTGGGATCACCGGTGCGCGTTGCATCCCCCGTAACGCGGGCCGCCGCGCCGGCGCATTCAGCGCCTGCGCCGATGCATTTCGCGCCGCCGCCGATGCATTTCTCCGCCCCGGTAATTCACGCCGCACCGCCGCCTTCGTCGGGACGTCCGGGCAGACCCTAAAGCGCGTATCTCCCGTCCTGCCGACCAATACACCGGCGCTTGCGCCGGTGCGAGGCAATATTTCTACCGGTTGCGGTTGACGCGGTGCGGGATTTCCTGTAAACTGCCCAGGTTGTGGTCCACGCCGGGCCGCGCGTTTTTGCGCGTCCGGTGAAAAAGAAAAAGGCAGTACGCCTGGACCCGTGTACTTGATAAGTCATCAGGACGAGGATAGCAAAAGTGAAGAACATCCTTGGCCGCAAGGTTGGGATGACGAGCGTGTTCACCGAGGACGGCCGGTACGTGCCGGTCACGGTGATCGAAGCCGGTCCCTGCACGGTGGTCGAGCGCAGAACAAAAGAGAAGCACGGCTACGAAGCCGTTGCGCTCGCTTTCGGCGACCTCAAGAAGTCGCGCGTCTCGCGTGCCCTTGCCGGACATTATAAGAAGAACAACGCCGAACCAAAACGCTGGGTCCGCGAGTTCCGCGACGACATCGACGGCGTCGAGGCCGGCCAGACCGTCACGGTCGCCGAGTTCGCTCCGGGCGACCGCGTCGACGTCGTCGGTATCTCCAAAGGCCACGGTTTCTCCGGCGGTATCAAGCGCCACAACTTCAGCGGCGGCGGCGCGAGCCACGGCTCGATGATTCATCGCCAGCCCGCTTCGAACGGCGACACCAACGCGGGACGCACCGTAAAGGGCAGCCGACGCCCGGGTCATTTCGGCGTCGATCGCACCACGCACCAGAATTTGGAAATCGTTCGTGCGGATGCCGAGCGCAATCTGCTGCTCGTGCGCGGTCCGATTCCCGGACCCAAAAACGCACTCGTCGTCGTGCGCAAGAGCGTGAAGGCGGTGGCCAATGCCTAACGTTATCGACGTCAACGGGAAGGTCGTTCGCGAAGAAGCGACGCCCGAGATCTTCAATCAAGAACACAGCGACAAGCAGCACGCGATCTTCCGCGCGGTGCATCGCGAACTCGCAAATCCGCGTGCCGGCACCGCGTCGACCAAAAAGCGCGACGAAGTGAGCGGCGGCGGACGCAAACCGTGGAAGCAAAAAGGGACGGGGCGTGCGCGCCAAGGCTCTATCCGTTCACCGCAGTGGACGCACGGCGGCGTCGTGTTCGGTCCGCAGCCGCGCAGCTACGTCACGGATCTCAATAAGAAAGAACGCCGCGCAGCGTTCATTGCCGCACTGTCGGATCGTTTCCGCAACGGCGCCGTCACGGTGCTCGACGCTGCGAACTTCAACATCGATAAGACCGCACAGTTCGCCGCGCTGCTTTTCGGCACCGCAAAGGACGCGAAGAAGGGTCCGACCACGCTGGTCATCTTCGGACACGACGAGCAAGCGGGCGACGCGATTCACAAGGTCGGCCGCAATTTGAAGAAAGTCGGCGTCACGCATACCGGCGCGCTGGACGTGAAGGACGTACTGCGTTTCAATCGCCTCGTCTTCACCTCGCAAGCCTACGCTCAGATCGTCGGCCGGTTTGCGAACAGCTCCACGGGCGCCCACGGGGAGACTTCAGATGCACAGTAATCTTCATGCGCCCTGCGTTCTGGGGGCCCCATCGCAGATGGGGGGCGCGGAATTCAGAATGGAGCGCCTTTAAAATGGACGCACGCGACGTTATCGTTTCGCCGCGCATCACCGAGAAATCGATGGCAAATGCGCTCGGGCAGCAGTACAGCTTCGTCGTTCATCCGGAAGCGACCAAAACGCAGATTCGTCACGCGATCGAAGAGATATTCAAAGTCAACGTGATCAAGGTCAACACCGTGAACATCGGCGGCAAGAAGAAGAACTTCGCGCGCCGCGGCGTTCGCACCGTGGGCCGCACGAAGGACTCTAAAAAGGCAATCGTCACTTTGAAGCCGGGCCAGAAAATCGAGCTGGGCGGCGTGAATTATTTTGAGCAGTAACCATGCCAGTTAAGAAATATAAGCCGACCAGCGCCGGCAAGCGCTTCATGACGACGATGGATTTCTCGGATCTCTCGAAAGTCGATCCCGAGCGTTCGCTCATCGAAGTTCGCAAGAAGCACTCCGGGCGCAATTTCAACGGACACATCACGGTGCGCCACAAAGGCGGCGGCACGCGCAAGATGTACCGCATCATCGATTTCAAACGCAGCAAAGACGCGATTCCCGCGAAAGTTGCGACGCTCGAATACGATCCGAACCGTTCGGCGCGCATCGCGCTGCTGAATTATCGCGACGGCGAGAAGCGCTACATCCTGGCGCCGCTCGGCCTGAAAGTCGGCGACGTCGTGGAATCGGGTCCGAACGCGGATATCAAGACCGGCAACTGTCTGCCGATCAAGAACATCCCGGTCGGTACGGTCATTCACAACATCGAGCTGCGTCCGGGTCAGGGCGCGAAGCTCGTGCGCAGCGCCGGCGGCGCCGCGCAGCTGATGGCCAAAGAAGACGAGTACGCGCAGGTGCGTATGCCGTCCGGTGAAGTGCGCAAGATTCTGGTGGTCTGCCGCGCGACGATCGGTCAGCTCGGCAACGTCGAACATGAAAACGAGATCGTCGGCAAAGCCGGACGCCAACGCCATCGCGGCAAGCGCCCGAGCGTTCGCGGTATCGCCATGAATCCGGTCGACCACCCGCACGGCGGCGGTGAAGCGCGTTCCACCTCGGGACGCCCGCCGACGACGCCTTGGGGTCAGATGACGATGGGCAAGAAGACGCGCCGCAACAAGCGCACGCAAAACATGATCGTTCGTAAACGTGGTAGCAAATAATGGGACGCAGTTTAAAAAAGGGTCCGTTCGTAGCGGATCATCTGATCCAAAAGATCGAAGCGATGAACGAGCGCCGCGAAAAGCGCGTCGTGAAGACGTGGAGCCGCGCATCAACGATCGTTCCGGCGATGGTCGGCCACACGATTGGCGTGCATAACGGCAAAGCGCACGTGCCGGTCTTCATCACTGAAAACATGGTCGGTCACAAGCTCGGCGAGTTCGCTCCCACGCGGCTGTTCCGCGGTCACGGCGGCGACAAGGCAGCGGTGAAGTAATGGCTGAGCAAGTACGCACCGAAGCGGTTGCGCACCTGAAGTTCGCGCGCATGGCGCCGCGCAAGCTGCGCCGGGTTGCCGACGCAATTCGCGGTAAGAGCGTCAAGGAAGCGCTCGTGCTGCTGCAATTCGCGGGTGTGTTTGCCGCCGAGCCGATCGAGAAGCTGCTGCGCAGCGCGGTCGCGAACGCCGGCAACAACCACGACATGAACACGGACGAGCTGTACGTCACACGCATCACGGTCGACGGCGGCCCGGGCGGACGTTTTACCAAGCGTCTGGATCCGCGCGCGCAAGGCCGTGCGAACTTCAAACGCAAGCGCATGGCGCACGTCACGGTCGCCGTCGGCGAGAAGCCGCCGGTCCGCAGGCGCAAACTCAAGGGTGGCGCGTCGATTAGTGTGAAACGCGCGACGCGTCGCACGGCGGCCTCTTCGACCCTTGCGGCAGCGGGGGCCAAGACGAAGGCGCCTGCAAAACGCAAGGCGTCAGGGCGCAAAACAACCACCCGTAAGAAAACAGCGGGGGCCACGGAGTAACTATGGGTCAGAAAATTCATCCGGTCGGCCTGCGCCTGGGCATCACGCGCACGTGGGACAGCCGTTGGTTCGAGAAAAAGCACTATAAGGACTGGCTGCATGAGGACGTCAAGATCCGCAAGTATTTCACGCGGTGGATGCGTCCGGCTGCGATCAGCAAGATCGAGATAGAGCGCCGTGCCAATCAGGCGCGCGTCATCGTCAACACCGGCAAGCCGGGCATCATCATCGGCAAGCGCGGCGTCGGCATCGAAGAGATCCGCAAGAATCTCGAAAAACTGACCGGCAAGAGCGTGCAAGTCAACGTGATGGAGATCAAGCATCCCGAGCTCGACGCGCGTTTGGTCGGCCAGAACATCGTCGATCAGCTCGAGAAGCGCATCGCGTTCCGCCGCGCCATGAAGCAGGCCATCATGCGCACCATGAAAGCCGGCGCGCGCGGCATCAAAGTGCAGGTTTCAGGCCGTTTGGGCGGCGCTGAAATCGCGCGCACCGAGCGCAACGCCGACGGTAAGGTTCCGCTGCACACGCTGCGCGCCGACATTGACTACGCGCACGTCGAAGCGTTCACCACGTTCGGCCGCATCGGCGTGAAAGTGTGGATCTATCGCGGCGAAGTGCTGCCCGAACACGCCCGCGACGGTCGCGCTGAGCGCCCGCAATTCCGCGATCGCCGCGAACGCGGCGGACGCGGACGCCGGGGCGGCGCGCCTCGCGCACCGCAAGGTGAAGCACCGCCGGTGGAGTCCGCGCCCATCGCGGATACCGCGGAAGCGCAAACGATCGTTCCCGAAACTTCTACGCCCGAGGTGGCTGAGTAATGTTAACCCCGAAGCGAGTAAAGTGGCGTAAAGTCCACCGCGGCCGCATGCGCGGCAAAGCGCTGCGCGGCAACGCGCTGACGTTCGGCGAGTGGGGTCTGCAGGCGTTGGAGCCGTGCTGGATGACCAACCGTCAAATCGAAGCGGCACGTATTGCCATGACGCGTCACATCAAACGCGGCGGCAAAGTGTGGATCAAGGTTTTCCCCGACAAGTCGGTCACCAAGAAACCGGCCGAAGTCCGCATGGGCGCCGGTAAAGGTAATCCGGAGTTCTGGGTAGCCGTCGTGCGCCCGGGCCGCATTCTGTTTGAACTCTCCGGCGTCGACCGGGAGGTCGGAAAGCGCGCGCTCGAGCTTGCGGCTTCGAAACTACCGATCGCGACCAAGATCATTTCGCGTGAGGAGGCTGCGCAAGCATGAGAACGCATGACTTCAAAGAGCTGCGCAATTTGACGATCGCCGAGCTGCAGCAGAAAGCCAAAGAGACGAAGGAAGAGCTCTTCAACCTTCGCTTTGCGCTGCGCACCGGTCATCTGTCCGACTTCAGCAAAGTGCGCGCGATGCGCCGCACCTACGCGCAAATTCAAACCGTCATCTCCGAAAAACGGATCGCCGAGGCTAAGAATGGAGCAGCTTAAACAAGAAAAGCGGCACAACCGCCGCGTCAAACAAGGCCGCGTCGTTTCCGACAAGATGGACAAGACTATTGTCGTCGTTTCCGAAACACGCGTGCCGCATCCGGTGTACGGCAAGATCGTTCGCAAGTCGGTGAAATTCAAAGCGCACGACGAAACGAACGATGCGAAGACCGGCGACACCGTTCGCATCATGGAGTGCCGTCCGCTGTCTAAGGACAAGCGCTGGCGCCTGGTCGAGATCGTCGAGAGAGCGAAATGATGAACGCAGCGTTGTTTGGGGCGCCCACGGGGAGAGTCCAAGTTAGCAGTACAGTTTATGCGCCCCATGGCCCGGGGGCCCCATCGCAGATGGGGGGCGCGGAGTCTAGGACGGAGCGCCTGTCAAAATGATTCAGCAAGAGACACGGCTCAAGGTTGCCGACAACTCCGGCGCGCGCGAGCTGCTCGTGATTCACGTGACCGGCGGCAGTCGGCATCCGTACGCTCACGTCGGCGACATCGTCGTCGGCACCGTTAAGAGCGCGATTCCCGGTGCGGCCGTCAAGAAAGGGCAAGTCGTCAAGGCCGTTATCGTGCGGACCAGCGCGCCGATTCGGCGTGCCGACGGTTCGGTCGTGAAGTCTGACGACAACGCCTGCGTCATCATCAAGGGCGACAAGGACAATTTGGATCCGCGCGGGACGCGCGTCTTCGGGCCGGTCATGCGCGAACTGCGCGATCGCGGCTTCTTGAAGATCGCCTCGCTCGCGCCGGAGGTTCTCTAGAACTCATGGCAATGAACATCATCAAAGGCGATACCGTCGTGATCCGCCGCGGAAAAGAAAAAGGCAAGCGCGGCACGGTCAAGGCCGTGTTTCCGAAATCGGGCATGGCGACGGTCGAAGGTTTGAACGTCGTCAAGCGACACACCAAGCAGGGTACGCAGGCACAGAACATGGGCGGATCTGCGCAAACCGGCGGGATTTTGGAGAAGGAAGCGCCGCTTCCGCTCTCAGCTCTCCAGTACGTGTGCGAGAAGTGCAAAGCACCGACGCGCATCCGTCACCGCGAGACACCCGAAGGTACGCATCGCGTCTGCGCAAAGTGCGGCGAACCTGCGCGACTTTCCGCGAAGGGCGCATAGCACCATGCCAAACCGTTTAAAAGAGAAGTACGACAAAGACGTCCGCAAGCAGCTGCAGGACCGTTTCGGCTACAAGAACGTCAACCAGATCCCGAAGTTGGAGAAGGTCGTCATCAACATGAGCGTCGGGGATGCGATCAGCAACTCCAAGGTGCTCGACGTGGCCGTTTCCGAATTGCAATCGATCAGCGGCCAGAAGCCCGTTGTGACGAAGGCGAAGAAGTCGATCGCGGCGTTCAAGCTGCGCGAAGGCATGAACATCGGCGCGAAGGTCACCCTGCGCGGCGAGCGCATGTACGTCTTCCTCGACAAGCTCTTCAACGTCGTTCTGCCGCGTATTCGCGACTTCCGCGGTCTTCCGCGCAAGTCGTTCGACGGCCGCGGCAATTACAACATGGGTTTGCGCGAGCAAATCGTCTTTCCGGAAATCAATTTCGACAAGGTCGACAAGATGCGCGGCATGGACATCGTCATCGTGACGAGCGCCAAAAACGACGAAGAGGCGACCGAGTTCCTGACGGCAATGGGTTTGCCGCTCCAAAAAGCAGGTGCACGTTAATGGCCAAGACGGCTCTCATCGAAAAATCCAAACGCACGCCGAAATTCAAGGTGCGCGCACACAACCGCTGCCAGCTTTGCGGGCGGCCGCGCGGCGTGTACCGGAAGTTCGCGCTGTGCCGCATCTGCTTCCGTGAGAACGCGCATAAGGGCAACATCCCCGGCGTCACCAAGGCGTCGTGGTAGCAAGACCCTTCGACAAGCTCAGGACTAAAGGGTAAAAGGAATATGGCAGTAATCACCGATCCCATCGCCGACTTGCTGACGCGCATCCGTAACGCGAACACCGCCAATCATGACGTGGTGGACGTGCCGGCGTCGCGCATGAAGCAGGCCGTTGCGCAGATCCTCAAGGACGAGGGCTTCATCAACGATTTCGAGCGTGTGAACGAAGGCCCGCAAGGCACCCTGCGCATCAAGCTCAAGTACGGCCCGAACAAAGAGAAAATCATCACCGGACTGCGCCGTATCTCGCGTCCCGGCTTGCGCGTCTATACGACCAGGACGGAGATTCCGCGCGTGCTCGGCGGACTCGGCCTGGTCATCATGTCGACCTCCAGGGGCATCATGTCCGGCAAACGCGCTAAAAAAGAAGGCTGCGGGGGCGAAGTCCTCGCGTACGTGTGGTGAAGATGATCGCCGTTATGTTTAGCGCGCCCACGGGGAGAGCGCAAGTTAGCAGTATGTTTATGCGCGCTATGGTTTTGGGGGCCCCATCGCAGATGGGGGGCGCGCAGCTTAGAGCGGA
>DATGJX010000261.1:0-4310 GCA_035294905.1 Vulcanimicrobiaceae bacterium
GGCCACGGGAAGACCGCCGTCGATTCTGGCACGCCGACATACGTCTCCGGGGCGCCGTTCGGCGGCAAGGCGATCAGCTTCGACGGGCAGGGCAACGCCATCGTCACAGCGCGGCTGAATATCAGCCCGGCCGCGTTGCCTAAACTGACGATGGGTGCCTGGGTCAAAGCAGCTTCGATCGCCACGCCGCAGTACGGCATCATCTCCAACGACGACGGCAATTTCGACCGCACGCTCGGGATCGATACGCGGCCGGTCCCAAGCGCCGTGGTATGGTCGGCGTTCGTCGGCGGCACGGTAGTCGGCAAGCTGCCGGTCACGACCGGCAAATGGTTGTTCGTCGCGGTGAGCTACGATCAGAGCGCCATGCCGGGTACGTACGCCTTCTATGTCAACGACGGCTCGAAGACGACAACCTTGACCGGGGCCGCGAACTTCGACGGCGACAGCCATACGGACGTGGTGACCATCGGCCGCAACCCAAGCTTCGACAGCAACTTCAACGGCTTGGTGGCGAACGCGTTCTTCTACAAAGGCGTCTTGAGCAGCAAGCAAATCGCCGCAATCATCGCGCGTGGTCCGCAAGCGATTCCGCGGTAACGCACAAACGGCGCGCTCGCATTAGTCGAGCACACTGAGGACGTCGCCGATACGGTACACGATCTCCGTCGGCTGCGGGATATCGTCGGGATACGGATGGGCCTCCCAATGGAACCGCACCGCCTGCGATCCCGCAGCTAGCGCGCCCGCGATGTCGACCCGCGGCTCGTCGCCCACGTGATGACGGTGTCAAGTACTGACATTGCCATAGCCGTCTTGCGTGTCAATTAATTTAGGGCAACACCAATGTTGCAGCCATTGGAAGCAACTCAAACTGCGCGCACCTGGGCGGGCAGCCTCTCATAGGCCACTTCTCTCACCCTTTCGGCTATCTGCGAGCACCCCGAATGCAACGCCGAAGGCTGTTCCGAGGGCAAGGCCCTGAGCGATGTGGTGCACGGCGGTACCAATCGCGACACCCACCGCAGCGCCGAGCGCCATGAACAAGCCAAGACTAGAGGAATTGCGCATGCGATACAGGTTCGATTAGGCAGGCCTAGAGCTCTTTAGCACTGGCGTTATTATGTGCACCTTAGGTTGCAGGTGGTGGGAACACCAACAGCTCGCCGCATCCCCTTGCAAGGCTACCCGCGTTAGCTGTATTTGGATCCATCTACTATTTCATTAGTTGACGACCTTTGCGTCATTATGCTATGATCGCGCTGAGGTAGCCTTTGTAATGGCACGTAGTGCATCACAAACACTCACAGACGCAGAGGTGCGCGTCATGGAGGTTCTGTGGGCGCGCGGGCCGGCGACAGTCGCCGAGGTCGCAAGCGCGCTTCCCGGCCGTCAGGCATACACTACCGTGCTCACGGTCCTTCGCGTGCTCGAGAACAAGGCCCAAGTGCGCCATACGGTTCGCGGCAGAGCATACGTCTATGCTGCCGTTGTCGACCGACAGCAAGCACGTCGTCGGGTCATCGACCACGTACTGACCCGATTCTTCAATAATTCTCCGCGCGAACTGATGTTGAGTTTCCTTGCGTCCGAACGGATCGAAGAAGGAGAACTCAAACGGCTGCAGAGGCTCATCTCGAAAGCCAAAGGGAAATCAAAGAAATGAATGGATTGGAAGCGGCAAGTCCATACGCGCATGTGATCGTGCACGCACTGCTCGACAGCGTGGGTGTCGGGACGCTCCTATTCATCGCGATGTTTGTGGCGATGTCTCTGCTTCCAAAGATGAATGCCGCGACGCGCCACGCTTTGTGGTGGACAGCGTTGCTATGCATCGCGTTAATGCCAGCGATTGGCTTCGCGTACTCGCTGTCGCGACACCAGCAAGGTCCTGGCCAAGACGCCATTCAAACGGCCAATCACTCGTCCACGCTTCAAGTTGTGCTGACGACGGAGCACAAGCGCAGGAGTGCAGGAACTGAAACCAGCTTAGCCGTTCGGCCACGCCGCGCAATTGACCGTTTGGCAGGTGAGTTAAGGGCGCTACAAGGGCTTTCAGCCTACGCAGTAGCGGTGTGGCTGTTGGTCGGCGTTGTGGGTATAGCGTCACTGGCACGAAGCTTGGCTCGCCTGGCCAGAGCGAAATGTGCAGCATTTCCAATCCCATCAGCCTTGGTGGGTGGGGCAACCAGCTCGGGCCGCATGGGCCGACCAATACTTGTATGCGCATCGGATACAATCGAGCTGCCTGTCGCCGCAGGGTTGTGGTCGCCCGCTATTCTCCTGCCGCAAACCCTAGTTGACGCGGCGCCTGCGGATATGCTGCAACAAATCATCCATCACGAGGCTGCGCACCTGCGACGTTACGATGATTGGAGCAATCTCGTCCAACGAATGATCGAGCGGCTTTTTTGGTTCAACCCCGCGGTATTCTTGGTAGGGCACCAAATCGAGTTGGAGCGCGAGATGGCTTGCGATGATTGGGCAGTTGCCCAAGGGGGCAATGATCGGCGGTTCGCGGCATGTCTACTAGAGGTAGCGAGAGTTTGCGGTTTTCACAAGTCAGCATTACTGGCGCCAGCCGCGCTGTTGCGATCTCAGCTGTCTGCTCGCATCGAGCATTTGCTGGACGAAAGTCGGAATCGCATGCCAGGCGCGAAGGTCGCCTCTGTTCTATTCGCGCTGCCGTTATTGATCGGCGCACTGTTCTTAATACAACAACGTGCGCCAGCCATGGCTGTCGCTCATCATTCCAACGGCTCCCTCGTTGCAGCACGTGTAGCGTCCGTATCGCACCCCTCAGTATTTCTACCTGAAGCGGCTAATCGGACGAGGCTTAACATGCCGGACGGCGTCGTGGTGTTTGTCAACCATGACTCGGTGAACAACGTGGATATCATCCAGATCGACGGTCACCGCATCCACCTAGCTGACATTTTGGACGAGCTTCAGGTCTACCGCCGTCGGTCAGCGACGGGTATGATTATCAAAGCTGCCGCGAACACTGAGTATGGAACGGTGCTGACCATCATGGATGCTGCGCACAGTGTTGGGTTCAGCAAATTCGGCCTCGCGAATCGGATCCACGGATTGTCTGAGGGCTCTGGCGCGCCGCCCGGCTTTGAAAAGCGTTTACCAACGACCCCACAATCGAAGATAACCAAGGTCTCAACGTTGCGCCCAGTCGAGGTGATGGTGAATGCGAAGAACCAAGTGTGGATCGACGGTAAACAGACCCAACCTCGGGGCTCTATATGGCCATGGCCCAGGCCGTTTCGTTCCACCGCAAGCATGCCGCGCAAGGGTATTCCACACACATCGCACTGGTAGCAGACAGTCATGCGGCCTTTGGGACGATTGTCACGATTTTGGATGCCGCTAGGCAAGCCCGCGATGACGATGTTGGATTCGTAACGGATTGAGCGTTACAGCGGCTAACCTGGGCAACATCAACAAAACGTAACGCACGTGCGGCGGGGTCGGATTAGCCGAGCAGACTGAGGACGTCGCCGATACGGTGCACGATCTCCGTCGGCTGCGGGATATCGTCGGGATACGGATGGGCCTCCCAATGGAACCACACCGCCTGCAATCCCGCAGCTAGCGCGCCCGCAATGTCGACTCGCGGATCGTCGCCCACGTAGGCGATCTGGCCGACATCCGTTTCCAGCGCCGCCGCGAGCGCGCGAAATGCATCGGGATCCGGCTTGCGTACGCCGAGGTCCTCGCTGACCAAGACGGGACCGCGAAAGCCGACCGCGTTGGCTTTGCGTTGCTGCAGCGGATTCCAGCCGTTGGTGAGGATCGCGTGCGGCACGTTGCGCTCGCGCAGCGTGACGAGCAATCGTTCTACGCCGGGGAATGGCTGCACGAACTGCGAGACCATGCTGAGCGCGCGCTCGCGGAAGAGCTGATCGGCAGCGGGCGGCGTCAGCTTGCCCAACACGGCTGCGAAAGCATCGGCCAGCGCTTCCGATAAGCCGCATTTGCCGTTGCGAAATCGGGCGATTTCGTAGTCGATCGCTTCATATGCGCGTTCTTCGTCGACGGGCACGCGATGCGCAGCGGCGATGCTCTGCGCCAGCTCGACGAAAGCGACCCGCTCGAGTTTATTGTCCACGCCCAGCGTGTGGTCGAAGTCGAATCCGACAGCCTCGATCATGGCGCGGACTTGGGCAGAAATGTAAGGGTTGCATGCGCCGCGAAGCCCGAAAGATGCTCGAAACATCTTCTTCCATCCCCACGTACGAGCTGCCCGGCCCGAAAGGCAAAGCCATTTTCGAGGCTGAGAACGCGCTCGAGACCACCGG
>DATGJX010000262.1:0-8518 GCA_035294905.1 Vulcanimicrobiaceae bacterium
AAAATATAGGTGACTTCGTAATCGACTGCCATTGTTAGCCCTCTACGGACACCCCACCCTCGATACTTCAGGGTGACAGGTGGCCCACCGCACGCGGCGGGCAGAGTGTTCACGCCCCGGGCTGGCCCGGGACCGGCAGAGTATACCACGGGGCCGCCCACGGGGCAATGACACGTGACCCCCTTCGACGGCAGCGCCGCCCATGCTGACGCGTCGAAGCATCACGGTGACATCTTGGGGGCTCTCAGCTACTTCTAAACAGGACGTGGGATGGTTTGGGCAACCATTTCCGGGAAAGAAGCTGCACTCACCAATTCATGTCGATCGCCAAATTTGCCGTAAGCCGCCGCGTGACCGTAGCGATGATCGCGACCGCGATTATTGTCCTCGGCATCTTTGCTTTCCCGCGTCTTCCGGTCGATCTGCTGCCGAGTTTCACGCCGCCGGTCGTGTTCGTAAGCGTCAGCTACACGAACGTCGCGCCTCAGCAGATGGAAACGCTCATTACGCGTCCCATCGAAAACGCGGTCAGCCGCGTTCCCGGCATTCAGCAGATCAACTCGACGTCGTCCGAAGGTACGAGCAACGTAGAAGCGCAGTTCTACTACGGAACGAATATCGATACGGCCGCCGTAGACGTACAGCAGCAAGTTGCGCGCATTTGGAGCACGCTGCCGAACGATCCGAATCTCTCACAGCCGACGATCAATAAATTCGACCCGAACCAGCTGCCCGTCGTGCGTCTGTACGTCACGGATCCGAACATGACGCTCCGAAACCTGGGCGATCTGTGGACGAATACGCTTTCGGATGAATTCTCGAGCGTCAACGGCGTCGCGTCGGTCAGCGTCAGCAACGACCAAGTTCGCGCGATTATGATCGAGCCGGACATCGGCAAGATTTCAGGCTACGGGCTCACGCTCAGTCAAATCGTCTCGCGCGTCGGTCAGGAGAACTTGAACCTGCCGGCCGGCATCGTCCAAATTTCGAACAAAGAGTATCAGATTCAGGCGAATGAACTCTTTCAAAACGCGCAGCAGGTCGGCGACATCATCGTCGCCACCAAGAACGGAGCACCGATCTATCTACGCGACGTCGCGAACGTCAGCGACTCGATTCAAGAGCAGCGCAGCTTTCAGCGCTTGAACGGTACGCCCGCGCTCGGCGTGCAGATCATCGCACAGCCGAACGCCAACGTCGTTCAAACGGCAGCCGGCGTGTACGCAAAGATGAAGCAACTCGAGCAGCGTTACCCCGGCATGAAGATGGCGGTCGTCTTCGATCAGCGCGGTTTCATCACGCAGGCCGTCACGGCCCTCGAGCACACCGCGCTCTATGGCGCGGTTCTCGCGATTCTCATCATTTTGCTCTTCTTGCATTCGTGGCGCTCGACGCTGATCGTGGCGATATCGCTGCCGATTTCGGTGATGGGCACGCTCTTTGCAGCATACATGTTCGGCTATTCGCTGAACACGATGACGCTCGGAGGTCTGGCGCTTGCCGTCGGCCTCATTGTCGACGACGCCATCGTCGTCATCGAAAATATCTACCGGCACATGTCGCGCGGCCAGCACATCAAAGAAGCGGCTGAAAGCGCGGTCACCGAGATCTTCACGGCCGTGCTCGCCTCCTCGATCACCGTCATCACCGTCTTCGTGCCGCTGCTGCTCATTCCGGGCTTGCAGGGTCTGATCTTCCAACCGTTCGCCATGATGGTGATGGTCGCGGTCGCGATCTCGTTGCTCGTCGCCTTGACGACTGTGCCGATGCTCTCGACGCTGCTGCTGCGTGACGAGAAGCCGCATACGAACGGTCACCACAAGGGCGCCTATGCGCGGTTCGTTGCGAAGTTCGACAACATGTACGAAAGCTTCGCGGCCTGGTACAAACGGCAGCTGAGTTGGTGCGTCGATCACCCGCGGCAAGTCTTTGCCGTTGCCGGGATCGTGTTCGTCGCCACGCTTCTGGCGCTGCGTTTGGGCGCGGTCTCGACGGAAATGTTCCCCGCGTCGAACTCGCGCTTCGTTCGTTTCAATCTGCGCATGCCCAACGGCACCGCACTGAACGTTATGAATGCCGTCACGCAAGACGTCGAAAATCGCATACGCAAGGACACGCGAGTCGTGGACGTCGGCGCGCAGATTGGTTCGCAAGGGTATTTGACTTCGACCTCCGTCTCGAACGTCGCGAACTTGGCGATCACGCTGCAGCCGAACACGACGAGCTCCGGTGCGGCGCAATTCGTCACGCAGTGGCAAGGCGCGCTCAACGGCATGTTGGGCGGACGCCGCGGCGGTGCGGGCGCTGCGCATCGCCCCGTAAACCCGAAATTCGCGCAGATGCGGAAAATCTTCGGACCGCCGATTCCCGGCCTCATGGCGTTCGGTCATCCGATCGACATCGTTCAGAGCATCATCGCGCGCGGACAGAACGCGCTCGACATTCAGATCTACGGCGGCGACATGACGACGCTGTATAACGTTGCGCAGGACCAAATCATACCGCGCCTAGCGCAAGTGCCGGGCGTCACCCGTCCGGACACCAGCATCACGCCGTCGCAACCGCTGCTCAACGTTTCCGTAGATCGTTCGCTCGCAGCGCAGCTCGGATTGTCGACGCAAGCGATTGCGCAAACCATCGACACGGCAACCAGCGGAAGCACGTCGTCGTTCATGCAGATCAACGGCACGGAATATCCGATCATCGTGCAGCTTCCGCCCGATCAGCGGCGCACGCTCAGCACCATCGAAAACCTGCAGATTCCCGTTAGCGCCAGCGTCGGTTCCGGTGCGACCGGCTCCAGCTCGGTGAGTGCGTCGGGACCGGTCAACTCGACCAGCACGTCCGGATCGACCGTCGGCGGCTCTTCGTCGCTGACGAGCAACGTTTCGGCAACGCCCGGCCAAACGTTCACTCTCCAGACGCTGCCGCTCGGTGAAGTTGCGAGCATCTCGACCGGCGTGGGACCCTCGCAGATCACGCGCCAAAATAAGCAGCGCGAGATCGACATCGAAGCGGATTTGACGAACACGACGCTCGGCAGCGCCGTGCAAGCCGCAACGCAAATCATGAATTCCACGGCGTTGCCTGCCGGGTACTACTGGCAGTTCGGTCAGTCGGTCACGCAGCAAAATCAAACGTTCAGCAGTTTAGGCGTGATCGTTTTGCTCGCAGTGCTCCTAATCTACATGCTGCTCGCATCGCAATTCGAATCGCTGCTGCATCCGATCGTCATCATGATGTCCGTGCCGCTCTCACTGGCCGGCGTCGTGCTCGCGCTCGTGATAACGCAGCGCTCGTTCGGGCTGACGGCGTTCATCGGGCTGCTGATGCTCGTCGGCATCGTGGTGAAAAACGCGATTCTTGTCGTGGAATTCACCAATCAATTGCGCCGGCGCGGGCTGTCGGCGCGTGAAGCCGTGCTGCATGCGGCGCCGCTGCGGCTGCGTCCGATTTTGATGACGACGCTGGCCACGGTCGGCGGCATGTTCCCGATCGCCGCCGGCATCGAAGCGGGCAGCGAAACGCAAGCGCCGCTGGGTACCGTCGTCATCGGCGGTTTGCTCTGCTCGACGATGCTCTCGCTGATCGTGATCCCGACGCTGTATTTGTGGACCGCAAACCACATCGAGCCGTGGGCGCAGCGCCGCCGCGAGCGCCGCGCAACCAACGGCAAAGCGCTGGTCCCACCGCCCGCACCCGAAGAAGTTCCCGCGCACTAACGTCGCGCGAACGTGCCCAGTTTCTCTTCGTTCAGGTTCTCGACCAGCATCGTTTGCGCGCGATTTTCTTGAATCGAAAACGTCACCGCACTGATTCCGACGGCGTTCTCGCCGCTGGGATAGTATGCAAAGGTGTTGCCGTCCCAATGGGTTAGCGGGAACGTCTTCGACCTCGGTCCGAGTAGCATCACGAGGCGCCCATTTCGTACGCGCACCTGCGCTGGGCCGTAAAACTCGTTCTGATACGTTCCCGCGTATGCAGCGTTCGAGAGCGCGGGCACCGGTTTCGCCGGCGCGCTTTTTCCCGCAAGAGCACTGTGGTTCACGTACATCCGGGCAAACAGCGGCGCATAGCCGGCAAGCCAATCGCGTTCGATGTGCCCGAACTCGGCCAAATCCATGAAGTCCTGCGAGAGCGCTTCGGGAACGCCGATGGGCATGCCGTTCGTCAGCACGACGATTCCCAGATGCTCAGACGGCAGCATGAGCACGTTCGTAGCGCTGCCGAGAGCGAACCCGCCGGAATGGCCCAGCCGCACGCGGCCTGCCTCATCGTAAGACACGTTTATGCCGAGGCCGTAAAACCCGGCACGCGCAATCGGCGAGCTCGGCGGTCCGCTTACCGCACTCGGTATGCGCGTCTCGAGCAGCGCTTGCTCGTCGACGATTTGTTTGCCGTCGTATTTGCCGTTTGCCAATTCGAGACGCAGCCACTTCGCCATATCACGTGCGTTGGAACTGACTCCGCCCGCCGGCGATTGCGCATCCGCGTCACGCGTATATTTCGCGACCCATCGTGAGCCGACGCGGACGTGCAGCGCTGCCTTGTCCGCAGCCTTCTCGTAGTCGGCAAAGCGCGAACTCGTGGAGTTCATTCCGAGCGGGCGATACAGCACCTCACTCGAAAGCGCTTCCCACGATGTTTTGGCAGCATTCGCTGCGGCTTGCGCTCCCGTGGTGAGGCCGAAATTCGTGTATGCGTAACTGATGCGAAACGGCGAGAGCGGCTCCAGTGCGAGGCGTTTGATGATCGTTGCGCGATCGAAGCCGAGATCTTCCAGCAGATCGCCGGCATGATCCGGTAATCCGCTGCGATGCGAGTACATGTCCGCTATCGTCACGGTGCGGCCGACGTACGGATTCGACAACGCAAAACCGGGCAGATATTTGGAGACGGGATCGCTCCATTTGATGACGCCGCGGCCGGCCAGTGCCGCAACGACGGTTGCGCCGACGGGCTTGGAAACTGAAGCAAGCTCGAAAACCGTGTCCGCGTCGACGCGTTGGTTCGTGCCCACTTTTCGAACGCCGAAGCCTTTGAGATAGACGACCTTGTCGTTATGGACTACGGCGATGGACATCCCAGGCACGCCCGTTTTGCGAAGCAGCGCCTCCGCTAGTCCATCGAGCGAACGTACTGCGCGATCGATTTGTCCCGGCGGAACCGTTACGGCGGACGTTTCGGCAGGCGTCAGCGCAGCGACTGCGGTTGCGGAGTTCGATGCGTGCAAAAGCAGCAAGCAGCACGTAAAAGCGAAGGTTTTCGGCAGCATGCAGCCCCCTTTCGCCGGGTGGTTCAACGTTTCAACGAAGGGCCGGCAGCTGTCCTATCTAGCGAAGAAATACGCGCTCATGCCTGCGCCGATTCCGAGCACGATTATGCGCGTGATGTGCGAGGGAACGCGCCGGAAGAACCGCGCGCCGAAATAGCCGCCGGCAATTGAGAACACCGCCATCAAGAGCATGACGGGCCACACGACTACGCCCGCAATCACGAAGGGCACGACGGCGATGCCGTTAATCACGATCGAAAGCAGGTTCTTGACGCCGTTCATCGCGTTCATGCTCGGCAGCGCGGAAAACGTGAGGATCGCGAGCATCATGATGCCCATCCCCGCCCCGAAGTAGCCGCCGTAAATCGCAACGAGAAACTGCGCGCCGAGCTGCCACGGCGAGTGAACGTCCTTCGGTTTGTGGGTGCGCGTGATGAGCGGGCTTAGCGCGAAAACGACCGTAGCAAAGAGCAGCAGCCAGGGAATCATGCGTTCGAAGATTTTCGGCGGCGTGTGCAGCAGCAGCATCGCACCGCCTACCGAACCGATGAGGCTCACCACAATCGCGGGGACGATCACGGCGCGATACGTTCGAATCTCTTCGCGGTAGCCGCGCGCGCTGGCCACACCGCCCAGCCACATCGCTGTATTGTTGGTGGCGTTGGCCGGAATCGCCGGCACGCCGGCAAAGAGCAGCGCAGGGAAAGTAAGAAAGCTTCCGCCGCCGGCGACGCTGTTGATCGCGCCGCCGATAAACGCTGCGGCGACCAGCCACGCCCAGTGGCTCACTGTGTCATCCTGAGGTATCGAAGGATGGCCGAGCTTGTCGAGGCCCCTCGACTACGCTCGGGGTGGTTCGATACCTCACCATGACAATTAGGACGACTTGGCCTCGCGTTTTGTTACGCGGTAGACGCGGCGAACGTCCTTGAGCGTCTCGAGCTTGCGCAGTATCTGGTGCAGATGGTCGAGATCGCGAATCTGTACCGTCAAACTGACGAGCGCGTGCCGGTCGCGTTTGACGCGAGCGGTTACGGAGCTGACCGCCGTCTTCAGTTCCGCAAAAACCGCCATCACGTCTTGCAGCAGCTGCGGGCGATCGAGCCCTTCGAGCTCGATGTCGACGGCGTGCAGAATCTCGGTTTTGCCGATCCAGCTCGCTTCGAGCATGCGTTCCGGCGTTGCGGTCATGTACGCAACGTTCGGGCAGTCCGCGCGATGAACGGAGACGCCTTTCCCGATGGTGACGTAACCGATGATCGGATCGCCGGGCACCGGGCTGCAACACTTCGATAGCCGAACGAGCACGTCGTCGACACCGGCGATGCGAATGCCGCTGGTCTTGCGCGCGACGCGGCGCGACACGGATGGCGGACGCGTGATGGCTTGAAAGGCCACGACGTTGCCGGTCTTCAGCTCGTCCTTGATGCGGTTGGCAACCGAAGCTGCCGAAGCGTCGCCGAAGCCGACAGCCGCAAAGAGGTCCGTGGGCGTAGCGTAATTCAAGCGCTTGGCGATGCGCTCGATGATTTCACCGCTGAGCGTCGCAAGCGAAATATGCTGGCGCGCGAGTTCTTTTTCGATCGCTTCCTGCCCGGCGAGCACGTTTTCTTCGCGGCGTTCTTTGCGGAACCACTGTTTGATCTTGTGCTTTGCGCTGCTGGTTTTGGCGATGGAAAGCCAGTCGAGCGAGGGGCGCCCGCTGGACTTGTTGACGAGAATCTCGCAGATGTCGCCGTTGTGCAGAGCGTGATCCAGCGGAACGATGCGTCCGTTGACGCGCGCTCCGACGCAGTGGTTGCCGACGTCGGTATGCACCGCGTATGCGAAGTCGAGCGGCGTGCCGCCGGCCGGCATGCTGTACACGTCGCCGCGCGGTGAAAAAATGAAAACCTGTGAATCGAAGAGGTCGAGTTTGAGGTTTTCCATGAACACACGCGAATCGCGCATGTCTTTTTGCCATTCGAGCAGCGCGCGCAGCCAGGAGAGTTTGTTCTCGAACTGGTCGGCTTTGCTGCCTTCTTTGTAGCGCCAGTGTGCGGCGATGCCGTACTCGCTCGTGCGGTGCATCTCCCACGTGCGAATTTGAATCTCCAGCGGCTCGCCCTGCGGTCCGATGACCGTCGTGTGCAACGACTGGTACATATTCGGTTTCGGCATCGCAATGTAGTCTTTGAACCGCCCGGGCAACGGCGTCCACATCGCATGGACGGCGCCGAGCGCCGCGTAGCAATCCTTCACGGAATCGACGATGATACGAATCGCGGTGAGATCGTAGATATTGGAGAAGTCGCGGCCCTTTTTGATCTTCGAGTAAATCGAGTAGAAGTGTTTCGGCCGTCCTTGAATCTCGGCGTTGACGTGCATATCCGCAAACGCGCCGCGAAGACGCTCGATCGCCTCTTCAACGTCGCGCTCACGCTCGCGGCGTGTCTTCGCCACACGCTCGACAATTTCGCGATACGCGACGGCGTCGAGGTACCGCAGACACTCGTCCTCGATTTCCCACTTGATCTTCCAAATCCCAAGACGGTGCGCAATCGGCGCATAGATGTCGATCGTTTCCCGCGCGATCGTTTGCTGCTTTGCCGGCGGAAGACTGCCGAGTGTGCGCATGTTATGCAAACGATCGGCGAGCTTGATGATGATGACGCGGATGTCGCGCGCCATCGCCATGAACATCTTGCGCAGGTTTTCGACTTGCGCGTCTTCCTTCGACTGATACGGAATGCGGGTCAGCTTCGTCACGCCGTCGACGAGGCTCGCAATTTCCTCGCCGAACTCGGCCGTCACCGCTTCGGGCGTGATGCTCGTATCTTCGACGACGTCGTGCAGCAGCGCCGCCGCGATCGTCTTGCGATCCATTTCGAGCTCGGCCAAGATCCCCGCAACGGCCAGCGGATGCGCAATATACGACTCCCCCGACGCTCGCCGCTGCCCCTCATGGGCGCGATCCGCCACCTCGTACACGTGCGTCAGCCACGTCCCCTCCAGCGAGGGATCGTACGCCTGCACGTTCGAGATCAGCTCCCCAATCGTCATGGTATGCCCCTATGGTGCCACACCCCCGCCCGCAATGTAAGCCGCAACGTCGCATTCCCACCACCTCAAACACAAGCCACGTGATCCCACGCACCTCACCCAACGCAACATCGCATCCCGCAAAGTGGACGAAGTCCACGAGCCACCACAATCAAATGATGCAAAAGTGCGTAGATTCGTCCAGATCGAGGAACCGAGGTC
>DATGJX010000263.1:0-7727 GCA_035294905.1 Vulcanimicrobiaceae bacterium
GAGCGCCGCGATCGGCAGATACGCTTTAGCGTGCGCCATTCGAGCCGCGACCGTTCCTGGCGCGGATTCGATGCATACGTCTACGATGCGAGCGACGGGTATTCGTTCGAAGTCTTCTCGCATCACAGTCTGAGTATGCACGTCGGACAACCCGTGCTCGTTACAAGCGCTTGCGACGGTGCGCGCGTGCACCGTCTGCAAGTGCCGGGCGATCTGAAAGTCGTGCCGGCGGGCTACTCTCGCGTCTGGGAAATTGCGGCTGCCACCAGCAAACTCGTCGTGGACCTTTCTCCGTGGTTCGTACGCGAAATTGCGGATGAAATGGGCATCCCCGGCGATCGGGCGGTTATTGCGCCGCAACTGCATCTGACCGACAAACGTATCGAGTACATCGGCTGGGCGCTGTTCGAGGAACTCGAGTCCGGCGACCTACTCGGCCGTCTCTACGCGGAGAGTTTGGGCTCGGCACTCGCCGTCCGTCTCCTGCGGCGATCGGCACCGGTGGCGCTGCCCCGCGTCACCGGATTGCCGAAACGGCGCCTGCAGCGCGTCTTCGATTACGTTCGCGAACACATCGCGCAAGATCTCTCGCTGCACGAACTGGCCGCCGTCGCGGGTTTGAGTTCGTCGCATTTCAAACTACAGTTCCGTGAATCGACCGGAATGCCGGTGCATCAATACGTGATCTCCGCTCGCGTCGAGCACGCGCTGAACCTTTTGGTGCGCACGTCCGTGCCGGTCGCCGACGTCGCGCTGCAAGCGGGATTTTCGAATCAAAGCCATCTCTCGCGGCATCTGCGCCGGTTGCACGGCGTTACGCCGGCCGCGTTGCGCCGGGGCACGCAATGATCCGCAGCGGCGACGTCGTCACGACCATCCTCGAATTGAACCGCCGCCTGCAAGAAGCCACGCGCCTGCACGACGTGGAGACGGTACGCGCGCTCATTCCGCATGATTTCAGCCTGATTACCAGCCGCGGACGGCAGATGAATGCCGCGGAGCTCCTCGCCGAAATCGGCGATAAGCGCGTCACCTGGTACGACAATTACACCGAGGATGCGTCGGTGCGCGCGTATGGCAACGACTGCGCGATCATTACCGCCACGCTGCACGAGCGCTACCGCGCCAACGGCATCATGTTCGATCATCGTCTGCTTTTTACGGATACGTGGATGCTGATAGACGGCGCGTGGAAATACGTCGCCGGTCACGCATCGATGCTTACGCCGAACTCGGCCTAATCTGCATGATCGCGTTCCACGCGGTTATCCGAACGATCTCTTGCGTGTCGGCCGTTTCCACACGGCGCAGCGTTGGAATCGCAGCGGCGTCGCCGAGTTCACCGAGCGCCGCCGTCGCGGCCAAACGCGTGGAAATGAGCGGATCTCGCTCGGCGAGCCGCAACAGCGTGGGCAACGCCGCCTGCGGCCGGTGAACCGCCTTTGCGAGCTGTGCGAACGCAGCAACTGCCGTATTGCGTTCGCGCTCCGGCACGCCGTACGCGGTCTTGGAAAGGATGAACGGCAGCGCCCGCGGATCGCCGAGCGCAGCTAAGCCTTCCAGCGAACCCGAGCGCCGAAGTAATGCGTACGCATTCGGCGCGTGCAGCGTTCCGAGCGCAATGAGTGCAGCGTTGGAAACGTCCGGGTCGCGGTCGCGTGTCATCGCGGTGAGTGCGGCAATTACGCTCGGACCGGGATGCGTTAACGCTGCAGCCGCCGACTCCGCCGCGATGCGCACGCGCGTGTCGCGATCGCGCAGCGCCGCGAGAACCGTTGCGCCCTCGCCGAGTCGCGCGGCGACGGCAACCGCGTCCGCGCGAATGCCGAAGAACGGATCCGTACGTGCGGCTTCGGATACCGCCTGGGTCGCCCGCAAGGCGCCGAGTTGCGCAAGCGCCCATTCGCGATCGCCGACGTGCGGTGCGTTGCGCAATTGAAACGTGAGTCTACTAACCGGCTGCGGAAAAGTGAGTTCTCGCAACAAATTTTCGTTCGGATCGAACAGAATCATTTGCGGCGGTGCGTTGACGCCGGTGATGCGCACCGTTTGGCGGTTGCTCGCGATCAGCGGCTGCGCGCTGACGATGCGCCCGTCGACGTCGACGTCAATCGTTACCGGCATGCGGAACGGCTTGCCGTCCGGATTGCGCTGCCGCACGGTCAGGGTCACTGCTTTCGCGGCGCGATCGTATGAGTCGCCGACGTAGTAATGCGGATACGAAGCGCGGTAAAACCATTCGTTTTTGAACCAGGTCAGGTCTTCGTGCAGCGATGCGTCGATCGAGGCGAAGAACTGATCCGTCGACGCATTCTTGTACTGGTACTGCTGCAAATACGCGTGCAGCGCAGAGAAGAAGCGGCGATCGCCGACCATGTACCGCAGCATGTGCAGCACGGCAGCAGCGCGTTCGTGTCCGCTGACGTCGAACAAATCGAGCGGATCGTTGTAGCGGTAATCGACGATCGGCCGCAGGTACTGCTGCGCTTCTTCGAAGTACAGCTGCTCGCCCTGATCCCGCGCGTATTCGAATGCCGCCGTGCCGCCTTGCTGCCCGCTCCACAGCTCGTCGAAATAGGTCGCGAAGCCCTCGTTGATCCACTCGTTCGACCAATCCGCCATCGTGACGTCGTCGCCGAACCATTGCTGCGCAAGTTCGTGCGAAACTAGGTGGTCACAGTTCTTCTCGACGTCCTCTTCCGCCGGATGCAATGCACCGTCGGTCAGGATGGTTGCGGAAGCGTTTTCCATTCCGCCGAACGTGAAGCGCTCCACGGCGATTTGGTCGTATTTGGCAAACGGATACGCAAATCCGATAACGCGCTGATAGTAGTCGATCATGCGCGGCGTGTCGCGAAAGCACGTCGCGTTGAGCGCGGCGTCTTGCGGCGGAACGTATGAATCGATGGTCAGCGTCCCGAGTGCGGCGTGATAGCGCGAGAACGGCCCCGCAGCAAAGGCGATGAGATACGTCGATTTGGGATGCGGCGAATTCCAATCCCACGTCTCGTTCCCGCCGGTAACATCGTGCGATTTCAGCGTTCCGTTCGCTACTGCGGTCCAGCCGCGTGGGACCGTGATAATCAGTTCACTTGGCGTCTTCGCATTCGGTTCGTCCCACGTGGGAAACCAGCGGCGATTGTCGGTCGCCTCGCCTTGCGTCCAAATCTCGGGACTTACGTTCGGATACGCGCGATCCGGGCGGATGAAATATACCCCGCGCGACGGCTGCGCCCAATAGGTAAAGGAAACGGTAATGCGAGTTCCCGCCCGCGCGGTTCGCGGAAGCTTCACGTCGAGCCGTTGGCGCGGATCGTTTATGGTGTATTTCGCAGCCTTTCCGTCGACGCGAATCGCGCGATAGCGGATGCCGAGCGAATCGAACGGAAGGCTGCTTTCGGATCGACGCGTGCGAATGGTCGCGGTTTCTTGACCGTAAACGACTCCGCGCGCGACGTCGAAGCGCACGCGGATAACGGTATTTTCCAATGCGTACGGCGGTATCGCCGTCGGATGAAAGACGGGCTTTCCTTCGGCGAACGGTAAGAGGCCTGCGAGAACAAGCGCGCCGAGCGCGCTCAATGCGTTCCCTCCGGGGAAACTGCCGTCTCTTGAGCCGATACCGCCATCCAGCGCCCCTCGCGCAATTCGTAAACGTCGGTGTAACGAAGCCGAAGGACGATTTTTCCGCCTTCAGTTATGGTATTGAGGCCGTGCACGACGGCAACCGTGCCCAGAACGTCAACCGTTTGGCCGCTGGTGTGCTCTTCGAACGGCTTGGGTTGCGTCACCAACCGCAGTTCGGCGCTACGGTTGCGCACGTCCCCGCGATACGTGGTGTGCACGAAATCTGGCGCTAAGATGCGAGCCAGGGCCGCGGGATCGCGCGCGTAAGCGGCATGCACCCATCGCGATTCGGTAGCGAGCACGGCGGAGTGCGGGTCCAGCGCAGCGACGAGTAATGCGGCGAGTACGGGACTCATGACGGTATGGTAACATGGCAACGATGAAAATCGTGACGGTGCTCCTGCTCGCCGCGTTGAGCGCAATGAATTCGCAGCCGCGGGCGACGTTCGACTCCGGCATCGCGCAAGTTCAAGAGTACGGCAATCGTAGCGGGAGACCGATCATCTTGATTCCGGGACTGGCGTGCGGGCCGTGGGTTTGGGATAAACAAATTTCCGCGCTGTCCGGGCGGTATGACGTATACGCGCTCACGTTCCCCGGATTCGACGGCCGCCCGATGACCGGCGGCGATCGATTGATGCAGCGCGCCGTCGATTCCGTTCATATGCTGATCGCAACGCGACATCTGCACCGGCCGATCGTCGTCGGACATAGTCTGGGCGGAACGGTGGCGGTGATGTTCGGCGAAACGTATCCACACGACGCGTCGAACATCGTCACCGTTGAAGGCGGCTACCCCCAGGCGCCGACGCAAGCGCAGCGCAATGCCGCGGTATCGCGTTCTACGGCGCCGTACGAGCACATCAGCCAACCGCAGCTCGCGCAGGCGCTCAGAAACAACATGCTGCAATATACAATTACGCGGCCCGCGGACGTGCGTCGCGCCACGATGCTTGCCGGGCGCAGCGATCCGAGGGCGATTGTCGAATGGATGCGGGCGGCATTGTTACTGGACCTGACGCCGAAACTCTCGGCAATAACCGTGCCGTTCACGGCGATCATTCCGTTCGATCCCGTCATCGATCCGTATCAGGGCTTCAAGACGCGCGCGGCAAAACGCGCTGCTTACATGGCTTGGGTTGCGCGTGCCAAAGACGGAAAGGTGATCGAAATTTCGCCGTCGCGGCATTTCGTAATGATCGATCGTCCGCGCACATTCGAGTCCGCGCTCGAATCCGCTATTTCGCGTTGATTGCACTACGGGCGCTTACCGCCGATGATTGGCGCGAGTGGAGGGATCTGCGGCTGCAAGCGTTACGAGAGGCGCCCTATGCATTCGGTTCGACGCTCGCAGAGTGGCAAGGCGAGGGCGATACAGAAGCGCGCTGGCGGCGGCGTCTCACGAACGTTCCGTTCAACGCGATCGCGCTGCTAGACGGTCTGCCGGCCGGTATCGTCGGCGGCACGCAGCCGGACGATGACGGCACCGTCGAACTCATTTCGATGTGGGTGGCTCCGTTTGCGCGCGGACGCGGCGTCGGAAATGCGCTCATTCAGTCCGTCGTTGCGTGGGCCAGGCAGCAACGCGCAAAGCGCGTTATGCTTGCGGTCTATCCCGACAACGCGAACGCGATCGGGCTTTACCGGCGCAACGGTTTTGTCGACGCAGCCCTAGTCGACGGCGAACAAACGATGACGCTGCCGCTCGGCCCCATTATCTAACAATCCCGTTAGGCTTCGCTAAACGATGTGAGGACTTCACACGCGAAATACGACATACTGTGCTAGGAGTCCCAATAGGAACTCCTCCACATGAGCAGGCCGGCGACTCAACACGCCGGCCTTCTTTAATTTTTTCGCTTTCGTGAGATTTCGTGACGTGCTCTCACGTGCAGTATGCGATACTTCATGCGGTAGGGGTTATTGGCATGGCTCCTTCTCTTGAAGGGCCGGGGCGCAGCGCTTCGGCCCTCCTCATAATTACGGATCGCAGTCACATCGGCTAACCGTTGACCTCGTCACTACTGATAGTTATCGAGTCGTTCTCGCTCGCCCTTAGGGATTCCAATGACGGACACTCGAGCAGAGAGTCGATGAGCGCGGCGGGCCCGCCCACGTATGTCGAGTCGAGATCGACTTCCGTTGCCACGCACCATTGATGATCGGACGGCCACCATAGATTCGGCGTTTGGTTGAGGGGCCAGTGGTTGAACGCGAGAGCGTCGTCAATCCTACCAGAATACAGCAGATACGTGCGCTGGAGCACACCACGAACGACTAGCCCATCAGCAATCTCTTCACCGTCATCGAAAAATCCGTACCCTTCCCAAAAGCCGAACCAGCAACGCTTTGTCGAGAAGCGCCGTATGCACTCGACAAGCGCACGCGCATCGTCGGCGGGAAGTGAGCCTGGCCGAGGCGCGAGAGCGTTTGACGAAGAGATTCTTGAGAATTGGACGGCGGCATGGACGACTCGGCCATGTTCGACTGCAATATCGCGCCAGCGCTTGACGACTCGGCCGTTCAATCCGTCTACGACAATTGCATGGAGCAGCCGCGCATAGGATTCAAAAACGGGCGGCACGAGCATGCCAACGGTGTAGTCGCTGCGCAGCTTACGCACGATCCAGTCTGCCTGTGCCACATCGCTACTCAGCGCTAATGCCATGCTAGATTTGAAACATTGCTACGAAAAGATCGAGAAGTGCCGGATTCCCCGTGACGCGCACGAGACGCCGATCGATCGCCTCTTTCGGCGTTATCTCATGTGCCATCAGCCCGCGTATCGCGGGGCCGGCTTCGATAATGAGGTCGGGGTTGTCGATGGGACCGCGCTTTACGGCCAGTGAACCGCGATGCACGTGCGCGCTGACTTCGATTTCGCCCACCTTCAGCAAATATCTCGTGTTGACGCCGCGAGCGTTTTTGGGGCGAAACGTCGAGCGCAGCGCAGTCGCGATTGAATCCTCGGTAATACTTTCGTCCGCTCGCGGATCTCCAAGCCGCTTTGCGCCCCATCGTCCAATCGCGATAACGACGTCATTGAGCTCTTCGCCTGCAGACGTCAAGGCATAGATGAAGCCGCGGGAAGGGCGAACGGCTAAGCGCCGTTCGACGATCTGCGCCTCCTCGAGCTCGTTCAAGCGCCTCGTAAGAATGTTCGTCGGAATGCCGGGCAGACCGCGGTGAATCTCGCCGAACCGCTTCGGTCCGACCAGCAGATCGCGAACGATCATGAGGACCCACCGCTCGCCGATAACTTCCAGCGCCCGGGCGAAGCCGCAATATTGTCGATATTTGCGCTTGCTCATGCCCTCTCAGTATACCACAGACCTAGTGGCTTTTCTGGTGCGGACTTGCTTTAGGCAAGCGCACTCGCCTTGGAACGGCCGGCTAGCAGTCACATCGCCGGCGCGAAGCTTGTTATAAGCAAGTGTGATTGACTAAAGCCAGAACGGAGGCCGCCCATATGAAACGAATCGCCGCGGCCGGTGCACCCGGTCCTGCGTTGTGACGGCGATGCGAAGCTCCAAGGCGCAGGCAAGAGCACCGATGCTGCGCTTTGGACACTTTACGCTCGATGTCGCATGCCGGATGTTGCGTTACGGCACGCAGACGGTCACGTTAACACCGAAAGAGTTCGACTTGCTGGCGATTTTGGTGAACATGCGCGGCCGCGTGGTATCGAAGGGCGATCTCATAGAACACGCGTGGTCGGATGCAATGTCGGACCCCGCGATGTTTCAAGCCGTCTACCGCTTGCGCCGCACGCTCTCGCGGTACGACCGCGAACGGGAGTACATCGCAACCGTGCCGAGCCGCGGCTACCAATTCGTGGCGCCGGTCGTGCTGGAAGAGCACGCGGCGAGCGGTTATGACGTAAGCGGCGACGCCTTTGCAGCTTACAGCAGAGCGATGTTCCAATTTCAGCAACGTACGGCAGCATCGCTCTCGGCCGCGATTGCGCTCTTCTGCCGAGCGATGCGCCTCGACCCGGAGTTTGCATTGGCGTACGTCGGGCTCGCACACGCGCATTTGTGCGCCGGCGTGGAACTGTATGCGCAGAAAGACGTCTCGTGCGAACAAGCCCTCGAAGCGTG
>DATGJX010000264.1:0-4036 GCA_035294905.1 Vulcanimicrobiaceae bacterium
CAGACCGCCGCAAAACGCTCGAGCTCGTCTACGGAATCTTTCCGCGCCTCGCCGAGCGGCGCGCGCAGCTTGCGGGGACGATGAGCGGCGGCGAGCAGCAAATGCTCGCAGTCGGCCGCGGACTGATGCTCAAGCCGCGGCTACTGATGCTCGACGAACCGTCGCTCGGTTTGGCGCCCGTCGTGACGGACGCGACGTTTGAAAAGATTCGCGAGATTCACGCCATGGGAACGGCGATTTTTCTTGTCGAGCAGAACGTGAGTCGCGCGCTTTCGCTCGTACAGCGAGCCTACGTGCTGGAGAGCGGCAAGGTGGTGATGCACGGCGCGAGCGGCGAGCTTGCGAACAACCGGCAGGTGCAAGCGGCGTACCTCGGGATTTAAGCCGCGGCGCCGGCTGCCGCCGGCCCGTCGTCAAGGCGAAGGGTGAGACGCTTCGCGCCCGCGCCGTTGCGGACGAAACCCAAAAGATCCGTCGAGAAGACGCGATACCCAGCGTCGACGAGCTGCTCACGCAGTGCGCGCGAGGCGTCGTGCATGATAAGCGCATCGCCGGCTTCGACCGCGTTACACGCGAGATTTCCCGCGTCGATCGCGGAAAGCTCGATCAAATAGTCTGGTTCGACAATGCGGCGCAACAAGCGTTGCGCGTGCGGCGTCAGTGCGGGCATATAGGCGAGGACGTGTCCGCTGCGAAGCGGGCACAGTACCGTGTCCAGATGCGGGAACTGGGGATCGGCGAGTCCGAGCGCGACGATGCGCGCATCGAGAAGGTCGGTCAGTTGTAGCGTCACCATGCGGTCTGAAAGCGAACCGTAACCGAGATAGACGATCGGACGCACGCGATCGAACAACGCGTCGGCGCTTCCCGCGAACGACGTCTCTTGCAAGAACGTCGTTGCGAAGCCGAGACGAGCAAGCGTCCCGCGATAAACTTGACGCGAGAGGCGCCGCGTATCGCCGCGCAACGTCGAGACGATCGCGAGTTCGCCGCTCACCAGCGCAGCATTTGCCGTGAAAACAAGATCCGGCGCTTGCGGCGCCGGATCGACGAGCTCGATCTGGACGTCGGCTGCGACCTGCAACACCTCTACAAACCGCTCCCATTGGCGCCAAGCGCCAAGCGCGTTGTAGTGATGCGGCGGGCACATGAGCAATCGTGCCATGGGAATACTTTAACGCCTCCGCTATGTGCGCGACATTCGACAAAGGTAACGACTGTGGATAACCTTGTCGGCCTCTTGGGCGAAATCAGCGTACACTGCGCGCCTTATGAATTGAATAACGGATTGCTATCTTGACAATATGGGCAATTGCCCATATAATTATGCCGTGAAAAAAGATTCCGAGCTGTGCAATTGCTTGGCGTTGCGTCAGGCGTCGCGATTGGTCACGAAGGCGTACGACGCGGCCTTGGCGTCCGTCGAGCTCGGCGCAAATCAATACTCGATTCTCTCGCGACTACAGCGCGGCGGGGCGAGCACACTTGGTGATTTGGCCGATTCGCTCGTCATGGATCGCTCGACGCTTGGCCATTTGGTGCGTCCGCTCGAAAAACGCGGGCTTATTCGGCTCGCTGTTGGGGAGCACGACCGGCGCGCACGCTTGCTGACGCTGACGCGCTCAGGTGAAGCGCTGGTGCAGAAAGCTCGACCACTGTGGTCGTCCGCGCAAAGAAAATTCGAGGGTTTGTTCGGCGCCGATGCCGCGGCGCGGTTGCGTGCGCTTTTGAACGACGTCGTTACGAGCGACTTCGCATGAACGTCAGCAAGCCGCTTGTCCTGCTTTGCGCCGCTGCGACGTGTTCGCTGATCATGCTCGACACGAACATCGTCGCCGTCGCCCTTCCGAGTATTGCTCGCGAGCTGCACGCCGGCTTCGTGAGCATTCAGTGGGTGATCAGCGCGTATCTGATCACCTTTGCGTCGTTGCTGCTGCCGTCCGGGACGCTCGCCGACCGGCACGGACGCCGCCGGATGGTCATGATAGGCATCGCGGTCTTTCTCGTCTCATCCGCAACCTGCGGTCTTGCGACGTCCGCGCTCGTGCTGGAGCTTTCGCGCGCCGTCCAAGGCATCGGCGCCAGCATGTTGCTCACGGCCGCGCTTGCGATCATCTCTTCGACGTTTCGGGGTGCCGAGCGCGCACGCGCATATGCGATCTGGGGGACGTCGATCGGCGCCGCGATGACCTGCGGTCCGATTCTTGGCGGGATCATCACGGGCTTATTTGGCTGGCGCTGGGCGTTTTTGATCAACGTACCGCTCTGCATCGTCTTTCTCGTTGCGATCCGCGCGTTCGTGCCGGAATCACGTGATCCGGAAGAGCGGCGGCTCGACGTCGCGGGTGTCCTCGCTCTGAGTACCGGTTTGTTTTTGCTGGTATGGGCGCTGATCGACGGCAATGCTGAAGGCTGGCTAAGCCCGCCGATTCTCGAGCGGGTCGCAGCGGCAACGCTGCTGCTGATTGTGTTCGTCATCGTCGAACGCGTGCAAATCCAGCCGATGCTCGACTTTGAATTGCTTTCGCATCCGCGCTACGTCGGCGCAGCGTCGGCGATGTTCGGTTACGGAGCCGCAGCGCAGGTCATGGTTTTCTTTCTCCCGCTGTATCTGCAGAGCTGGATGGGCCTTGCACCGATGGCGGCCGGATTTGCTATGTTGCCCTTTGCATTGCCGCTCGTCATCGCGCCGCCGCTTGCGGCGCACTTTCTCGAACGGCTGACGCATCGCAGCCGCTTGGTCATCGGGCTCGGTATCGCGGCCCTTGGCGATCTACTGATCGGCGTGAGCGCGCACGCCGGCGCGCCCTATCCGGTCATGACGGTCGCGATGCTGGTCGCTGGTATCGGCACCGGACTTTTGAATCCGGAAACTGCGCGCGCAATGCAAGCGCAAGCGACGCCCGAGCGCGCGGGCATGGCCTCAGGCATCGGTGCGACGATCCGCTTCGTCAGCCTCGTGATCGGCGTTGCCGTGCTGGGGGCCGTTTTTCACGCGGGCTTCGCCGTGTCAGCATTTGTGGCAGTTGGGATTGCCTTACTCGCGCTGGTGGGGACGGCCATTCTTCTTAGGCAAGAGGGCTGGGTACAAGCAGAGCGTTCATCAAGAGAGGACTCATATGGAACGCGAAGACCGTGGGCGCCAGCTGCACACCGAAGCTGATGACGAGGCACCGCTCAGCAGCGATCAAGCTGCCGTGATGGGTGCGCAAGCCGTCCGGCGTTTGCGCGACATTCCGGCGGAACGGCAAACCGTTTACGGTGACGTCGACGAAGGCTACGACAACGAAGATCAGGCCGACGCGAACCAGGCCGGCCCGGGAGAGCACGTCTAGAAGCCGCTGATCTCGGCGATCTCGCCGTTCGAGCCGGCGACCCATACGACGCCGCGCGCATCGACCGCGACGCCCATCGTCGCACCGATTCCCGGCGCATACTCGACCGTCGTTCCGGTCGCCGGGTTCAATCTCGCAATCTTGTCGGCGTTGTTTTCGTTGTAGTAAATTGCGCCGCTCGGTGCGATTGCGATTTGATCCTGTCCTTGTAGGTACGGCGCGCACGCCGGCCGTCCCGACGAGGGCACGGCGTACGAGGTTACCGCACCTTGCGTCGTGACCTTGTCGATGCGCGAGCTCCATCTGCCGGTACCGAGCGAATCATGGAAGAACAGCGACTGGGTTACCCAAAATGCGTCGCCCGAATAGAGTACGCCGCAGACTCCACCAGGGACCGGCAACGTGGCGATCAGCGAAAATGCGCCGTTCGAAAACGTGAAGAGCGACTGTTCCGTCGCAACGACGATCGCGCCGTTCGGTCCATGGGCTAATGTTGCAAAGGCGCTTTGCGCGGCCGGTGGCGCAATGCTCGTCGCGGACGGACCGGCCGTGATTCCCGGCGTGAATCGCAAAACTGCAGGCGTGAAGCTCGGCGCTCCATTATCGCCGTTCGCGTACGCACTCGAATTCGTGAACAACAGATCGTAGATTTGATCGCCGCCGGGCATATCCGATGCGTATGCGGTAACGAGTCCTTGCGC
>DATGJX010000265.1:0-36877 GCA_035294905.1 Vulcanimicrobiaceae bacterium
TCCGTTGCCCGGCTTTTTCGGAATTTCCGCGCTCACCGGCTTCTGCATTCCCGCCCACGCCGCGAAGCCGCCGTCGAGCACTGCGACCGCGTCGTGCCCGATGTACCGGCACAGATACCAAAAGCGTGCTGCCCACATGTCGGCGCCTGCATCATACGCAACGATTTGCGTGTCACCGTTCACGCCGAGTTCGCGCAAAAATGCCGCAAAGCGTTCGGGGTCCGGCAGCGGATGCCGCCCGTTCTTGCCGGTCTTGGGGCCGGCGAGATCATCCTCGCCGCCGGCGTAAAACGCGCCGGGAACGTGCGCGGCTTCGTACATGCGCCGGCCTGCGCCGAAGTCTTGCAGCAGATGCCGGCAATCCACAATCACCCATGCAGAATCGCCCAGGTGCTGCGCGAGCTGATCGACGGTGACGATCGTATCCACTAGTGCAGGTTGATCGTGGTTTTGGGTGCGCCGGCGTGGCCGAACGTTGCTTCGAGCACTTTTTGCAGCTCGCCGCTTTCCGCCATCGGCCCCAAAATGTCCGTGTCGCCGTAAAACTTGCCGTCGATGAACACCTTCGGCAGCGTCGGCCAATTCGTCATCTCGGAAAGCACCTCGCGTTTAGGCATGTTCTCGAGCACGTCGACCACTTCGAACGGATAGCCGAAGTTGTTGAAGAATTCGATCGTCTCGAGCGTGAATCCGCAGCGCGGCATCGTTTTGGTGCCTTTGCCATACACGAGAATCTTGTTCGCCGCAACTTCACGTTCGATTTCTTGTTTGATATTGTCAGTCATTTCCCACCAGTGTTTTTAACTCGACCGCATGCACGCGGCCGTCTTTGAGCGCAGCTTTGAGCGCGCCGTAGACGAGTTGATGTTGCTCGATCAGCGTCTTTCCCGCGAACGCCTGCGAACGTACGGTCATATTGAAATGGTCCATCGTTCCGGTGCGGTCGACGATCTGCACGTGCGCATCGGGAAGCTCCGCGCGAATCAGCGCGGTCAGCGATTCGTTATCGATCATCGGGTTAGGAGCGCAGCTTCGGTACGTCTGCTCGCATTGCAGCCGCGAGCGAGGTCGCCTCTCGGAGCGTTTCGGGCAGATGTTCGGCATTCCGCATCAGCGAACGCGCAACGCCGCCGGCCAGCACGAGACCCGTGATGCCCAGCAGAATGGCCGGTACACCGGTCGCGCGCAGCGGTCCAACCTCGAGCGAGAACGTCTTCGTGACCTTTGCCAGGCCCTTGAAGTACTTGTTGAAGTTCACCGGGATATTGTACGCCGCCGCGGTGCCCGTGCCCGCTCCATACATCGCAGCGAGCACCAGCGTTTCGAACCGTTTTTCGTTTCGTCCGCGAAGTAGCGGGCACACGCTCGATTGGCGCAGCGCCGAATGCGAGCAATCGAGCCGTCCGCCAACGCCGTTCTCGCCGCGTGGAGCAGTTCGAAGAGGATTGCGTCGGAGGCATCACCCCGGAACGGGCAGCCGAGAGCGACGACTTCACCGGCGGCGCGCGCTGCAAGCGTGGCTCGCAGGTCGCGAAGCGCTGAACCCAGCCGCGCGTCGAAACGGGGTCTTCCCTCGATGACCACGCCGAGTCCCGTCCACCAGCGTGCCGTCTCAAGCGGCGATTCGAGCGCGTCCGGTGGCTCGGCGTCCGTATTGAGCAGCGATAGAAGAAGTCGATCCATGGCTAAACCGATTTTACCATGGAAGGGCTGCGGTCACCTATAATGAGCGCAATGCTTCGCGCGGTCTTCTCCTTGGCGGCATCCTGCTACATCATTGCGGCACTCGTCTTCCCCGGATTTTGGCTGGCCGACGATCTGCGGCTACCGCCGGCACTCTGGTGGCCCGCATACTTGTGCCTCGAGTTCGTCCTCCTCGGCCTGCCGATTTCGTTCGCGGTGTGGCGCCTGGTTTGGGAACCCGCCGCCTCGCTGCAACCGCTGCAGGCATCGCATTTCGGGCGGCTCGCATCGCGGACGCTCGCCGTGATCTACGGTTTTCTGGTCGTCCCCGCCGGATGCTTCATCTCGCTGCCCCACCGCGCGAACCTGTATCCGGGCTTCATCACGTTCGCGGCCGCAGCGATCGCGAGTGCCGTGTATCTGAAGTACGCACGCGGCCGAGCGCCGAAGTTTCGAGGCCCCCTTTCATAGGGCGGAGGAGGTCCCAAATGACCCGTCTTTTTCGTTCGATCCTAACCTTGGCGATCACGGTTGCGTTTCTGTTCGCCGGTTCGAGTGCGTACGCGAACACGAGCAGCACGATGACGAGCAGCAGCCACCATATGAAGCATTCGTGCCCGGCCGGTCAGCACTGGGTCAAAGGCTACAAAACCAAGAGCGGCAAGAAAGTCCACGGATACTGCCGCAAGTAATATCGTCGCAGAGCTGCGAACAAGGGCGCCGAGAACATCGGCGTCCTTTGTTTTGAATGGAATTGGCATGAAAGCCGTACGTTTGCACGAGATCGGCGGCCCGCAGACTTTGCGGGTCGAAGATATTTCCGAGCCGCAGCCGCAACCGGGTGAAGCATTGGTTCGCGTGCGCGCCGTTGCCCTGAATCATCGCGACGTTTTCATTACGCAAGGCCTCTATGCGAACATCAAACTGCCGTGCACGCTCGGCGCCGACGGTGCTGGAGAACTCGACGGCAACGCGGTCGTCATCGACCCGACCATCGGCTGGGGCAGCAACGAGCGCGTGTGGGATCCTGGTTCAAGTATTCTGGGTGTGCCGCGCGACGGAACGTTCGCGCAATACGTGTGCGTACCGAAGGAAAACGTCCACGAGAAGCCCGCGCACCTTTCATTCGAAGAAGCTGCCGCGCTGCCGCTTGCGGGCGTGACGGCGTTTCGCGCATTATTCACGCGCGGTGAGTTGCAGCCCGGTGAAACGCTGCTCATCACCGGTATCGGCGGCGGCGTGCAAACGTTCGTGCTGCTGTATGCCAGAGCGGTAGGCGCGCGCATTGCCGTCACCTCCGGCAGCGACGAGAAACTGGAGCGCGCCAAGGATCTCGGAGCGGATATCGCCGTCAACTATAAGAGCGATGCGGAGTGGCACAAGACGCTGCGCAAAGCAGCCGGACGCATCGATGTGATAGTGGATTCCGCCGGCGGTGACTCGTTTGCGAAAGCGCTGACGATCGTGCGGCCGGGCGGACGCGTCGTTACGTACGGCGGCACGACGGGCGATGCGAAGATCCGCATGTATCCGGTGTTTTGGAACCAGCTGGACATTCGCGGTAGTTCGATGGGCAGCCCGGCCGATTTTCGCGCGATGTTGGAGTTCGTGTCGAAGCATCGCATCACGCCCGTAATCGATCGCGTTTACGGCATGAGCGACGTCGTCACCGCAGCGGAGCGCATGAACGAAGCCGGTCAATTCGGAAAAATCGTGCTGCGCATCCCTTAGCGCAAATCGGGTTGCGGGTGCGTTGGTAGCGCGAAGCGCGTTGTGTCATGCTGAGGTATCGAAGCGCACCAGGTCTTGAGGGGGGACACTTATTTTGCCAATGCGTATGCGCGCAGGGTGTCGAGACGCAGCATCGCGCCGAGTTCTTCCTCGACGATGCGCGCGTGCTCTTTGCCGACGATCGTTTCCCACTCGGGGTTGAGAATGGCATGCTCCTCGGCAGTCATCTCGCGGCCGAGCGCGTGCGATTCGACGCGTCCTTCCTGTTCGAGCGGAATCAAATAGGCCAGCATTTGCCGCGCGGCAGCGGGCCAGAGCACTGGATTGGTCTCGCGATAGATCCGGCGCACCAAGTCGGGAATGGTCAGCGGGCCGCGAGCAAGCGCCGTGAGAATCTCTTGCTGCCGCGACTCGCGATGCGCGATGTATTCGCGCAATTTACTTTGCGGATCGCTCACCGGCTCGCCGTGTCCGCCGTAGATCGTTCGCGCATCAGGGAATTCGTGGAGCAGGCGCTTCAGCGTTTGCTGATACGGGCGCATCGCGCCGTTCGGCGGTGCGATGACGACGAAGCCTTCGCCGAGCACCACGTCGCCGGTGAAAAGCGCGCCCTCGCGCTCCTCATAGAATGCAAGATGATCGAAGGTGTGTCCGGGTGCTTCAATCGTCCGAACCCGCGCGTCGCCGATTTGCAGCACGTCGCCGTCATGCAGATTGCGTGAGTGCGGAAATTCGGATTGCGCGCAAGCCGCGATCGGCGCGCGGGTCTGCTCGGTCAGCATGAGCGCGGCGGGCGCGTGATCCGGATGCGTGTGCGTGAGCGCGATGAGCGCAATCTCGCTGTGCATCTGCGCCGCGCATTCGAGCAGCGCATCCACGTGCCGCTGCAGCGGCGGCCCCGGATCGATGCACAATACTTGCCCGTTGCCGCCGTCGATTAGGTAACTGTTCGTGCCGGTAAGCGTCATCGCCGAGGGATTCGGCGCGCGCACGAGCGTGATGCGCGAGGTCACCATGCCAGCTCGAGTTCCGGCGGCAAAGCGAATTCGCGCTCACTCGGCGTCTGGGGCATGATGCTGTAAATCGGTTTACTTTTCGCAAACGCAAACAGGCTTTCGACGTCGTCGAACTGCGCGAGCCTTTCGATGTGTTTGATCGTCGGATACACCATGCGAAAGCCGCCGGCCGCGTGCTGTTCGAGCGCCGCCCTCGGTGCAATCCATACGCCGTCGTGCGTCTCGAACGCATCGGCAACGGCTGCTTGATCGGGTGAGGCTAGCGCGAGAAAGAAATGGGCGTTGTAGCGGCGCGGAAACACGGGCGGCGTGATCCACTGCGAGAACAGCGTAAGCGCATTCCCGTTCGCATAGGCGCCGATGCGCTCGAGGACGTCGTAAAACTGGATGTCGCCGCGCTGCACTTGCGCGCGCGAATCGTGCAGCAGCGACCGATGCGGGGCGAGATCCGCGTCGGAGAGCGGTTCGCCGCGCTCGTCACACGCGAGAAGCACGCCCGCCTCTTCGTACAGCTCCCGTACGGCCGCAACCATGAGGCCTGCCGCCTCATGCGGCGGCGGGGTCGCAAACGGCGCGGGAAACGAGGGCAGTGACTGCGCACGGAATTGCCGCCTCAGCGCTGCATCGTCGATCCCGCGTGCCCTTGCGAGCGCACGGTCGGAGTAATCAGCCGTATCGAGTGTCCCACCGGGAAAAACGAAGACGTCGGGTGCGAAATGGCTTGCCTCGCTGCGGCGCAGCATGAACACCTCGAACCCGGCTTGGCCCGCGGGGCGGACCAGCATGACCGTGGCGGCTAAGCGAACCAAAAGGGGAACCTCGTCGCGCGGCAGAGCGTTAGAGCTGTATGAAGAAGCGTTTTGTCGCTGCCGTTGCCGCCGTCCTGTTCGGCCTTTCGTTCCACGCAATGGGCGCGAGCGCGCAAACTGCGCAGACTCCGGTACCCACCGCGGTTCCGAGCATTCCGCCCAACATCGGCCAGCAGGCGGTCAACGCGTTGAGCAACATCGTGCGCGGCGCGTTCGGTTGGAACGACAACGAATCCATCGGAACGGTCACGTATTACCGCGGATACGAAATGCAGCTTCGCATGCAGCTCGGCCGCTATCGCGAGGTCCATCTGCACCGCGGCACCGTCATCAATCCGCGCGGATACACGATCAAGAACGGGGACACCGTCGACGTGAGAGGCCGTCCGAATAGCGACGGTTCCCTGAATGCCGACATGATCGTGTTGCAGCACTCGCAGTAATGCGAATCGCATTCGGAAGTGATGCGGCAACCGCACTAACGGCGGCGCTGGAAAAAGAACTCCAGTCGCGCGGCCATGAGGTCGTGCGCTTCGGCGTGCTGCTCGCCCCCGAGGACGATTCCTGGCCCGACGTCGGGCGCGCCGTGGGCGAAGCAGTTGCAAGCGGCGATTGCACCTATGGCATCGTTTGCTGCTGGACCGGGACCGGCGTGAGCATTGCCGCAAACAAAGTACCGGGCGTCCGCGCGGCCCTGTGCGCGGACGCGGAAACCGCCGCGGGTGCGCGCACGTGGAACGACGCCAACGTGCTTGCGCTCAGTCTGCGCAGCACGGCCATTCCCGTAGCCGCAGCCATGCTCGATGCCTGGTTTTCCGCCGCACCCACCAGCGACCCGAAGTACGCCGCGATGATCGCGCAAATCCAAACCGGTGACTCCACCGTTAGAAGCACGTAATCATACCCGCTTCTTCGGAGTCAATCCGGAAAGGATAGAGATTCGTGCTATTCAAGCTGGCCGCGATCGTGTTGCTTGCGGCGATGCCGAACGTCACCATGCAGCCCTCGCGTTTTTCCGGTCCGGGCGTGTACACAGGCAAACCCGCGCTGCAAGTCACGCTCTCGATGGTCATGGCCGGCGGCGGCCCGTCCAATTTCAAAACGGTCACGCTGGTCAAAACGCTTACCGGCGATAAATTCAACGCCGAAGTCGGAAAGTTGACCAAACAGTACGGCAAACAAAAAGTCGGAAATTTCCTGAACATCTTCGAGTTCATCGTTTCCGACACGCTCGAGATCGTCAATCAAAAAGGCATCGCGCTTCCCAAGACGCCGGATCCGGATCCGCACAACGGCCCTGCACTGGCAGCGGCCCTCTGGAGCGCCGGACAAACCGGAAGCGGCTTCAACGTCGAAGTAATGCTGGATCGCGCCGTCTCGCATCCGATTCACGTGCAAGTGATGAAAGACATCGATGCAAAATACGGCGTTGCAGAAGACGCCGACTACCACGCGATTCTGAACACCGCGATGCACGATCTCGCGGCAGTATACAATCTGAAAAGTTAGCGAAACGCCGCGTGACAAAAGGCCGTGCGATCGCGCGGCCTTTTGTCTTTTGCCACGAGTACCGGCGGCAGGCTCAGCTGCCGATCTTCCGGTAGAGCGATTCCAATGGAACGCGTCTTGATAATACCACGCGCACGACGCGCGCAAACAAGAGTCCTAAGTGCGCGCGTGTAGGACTAATAGCCAGGGCACTGCGGCGAGCAAAGCCCAGTTGACCGCATGCGCTGCCCAGCAATACGGGCAGCTGCGCCGCGTAACGAACAGGAGACTGTACGCTAAATAGAGCGACGTCGCCGCAGCGAAAGCAGCGGCCGCCAGCGCCAGAGCCAACAGGAACGTGTGATGCGCCCACCATGAAACCGCGGCGAGCGCGGTATAGTACACCAGTCCTATGAGCGAGTTCGGCGTACCAAAGAAAAGCGAGGCGCGCTCCGTTTGCACGACGCTGGGTTCCGCCAGCATCCCTCGGGCTGCCCGCACGCTCTTGCTCAGCATAAAGACGGAAGCGTAAAACCCGACGGCGCATAACACCGAAATGACCGTCCGAACCAGGAGCATGCCATCCTCCTCGAAGAGCAGATACCCGGACCTGCGTTTCGCTTGCGCAACCGGCTAGGCCGGCGCCTCGCGGGTATCGGGCTGCTGGCCGCCTCGTTTGCCCTCGCCGCGTTCGTCATTCGATATCAGCCCTACTTCGAGCATCTCATCCGCTCGGCCGGGCACGGCGTTGCGCTGCCTATTGCAACAGCCGTTTTCGCGCTGGTGGCTTCGGCACCGTTCTCGGTCACCGACGCGCTCGCTATCATGAACGGCGCGGTGTTCGGACCGTTTTGGGGCAGTGTGGTCAACGCAATCGGTATCGTGATCGCTGCTGCGATCGGGTATTGGATCAACCGGCGCGCGTCGCACCTGCTGGATTTGGATGCGGCGCTCGCGCGTCTTCCCGCTTGGGTGAAGCGATTCAAGATCGGATCGCCGATGTTTCTAATCGCGGTGCGCGTCATTCCCGGTTTCGGCGGAACGGTTGCCACCGCGAGCGCCGCCGCGTTTCGCGTTCCCATTTGGATTCACATACTCACGATGTCGGTCGTCGCAATTCCGGTTTGCACGCTTTTGGCGATCTTCGGCGATCGCGTGACGATCGCAATTCACGGCTACGAGTCGCGCGCGCATTACTACATCATTCATCACCGCCCGCACTGGCGCTGGCGCCGTCGTCATCTTGCGACGCCCATCCCCGTGGGGCCGCGGCCGTGAGCGGCGTAACGATGGTCACGTCATCCGCGCAGTTGCGTGCACTGTGCGATCGCGTGCGAAAGTCCGGCCGCGTAGGCATCGACACGGAGTTTCACAACGAGCGCAGCTACACCGCGCGTCTCATGGTGATACAGCTGGCATTCGAAGACGGCTGCGCGATCGTCGATCCGCTTGCCAACGGCGATCTCGTGCCGCTCGCCGATGCGCTGAGCGAAACGACGGTGGTCGGACACGCGCTGAGCAGCGACCTGAAAATTTTTGCCGACCGTTTCAATTGCGTGCCGCCCGACGTATTCGACTGCCAAGTCGGGGCGGCGTTTCTCGGACACGGCATGGCCATCTCGCTTGCCGATCTGGTACGCGATCTGTGCGGCGTTCGGTTGAAGAAATCGCAGACTGTCAGCGACTGGTCCTCGCGTCCGCTTTCCGCGAAACAGCTCGAGTATCTTGAAGACGACGTCGCGCATCTGCTCGACATGCACAAGACGCTTACGGAGCGCCTCATAGAGAAGGGGCGATACGAATGGGCCCTCGAGGAATGCCGGCTGCTGTCCGACATCGAGCGCTATCGCAGTGAAGAGCGGCGCATGTACGCGCGTATTCCCGGCGCCAACCGCATGAATCGCCGCGAGCTCGGCGTGCTTTCGGAGATCGTGAAACTGCGCGATCGCATCGCGCGGGAACGCGACTTGCCGGTGAAATACGTACTGCCCGACGACGTCGTCGGCGGTTTGGCGACGGTGCGCCCTCGAACGTTTGAGGACCTGGCGCAACTGCGCCGCCTGGACGCCGGCACGCGCCGGGCGCTCGGCGAGCAGATTCTGGAGGCCGTCCGCCGCGGCGAGGCGATCGACGAGGCGCACTTGCCGCCCAAGTTCGCGCGCCCGCTGGGAAATGCGCGCGAAACGCTCGTTTCGCTCATGAACGTGGTGGTCGGTGAACTCGCGCAGGAAAACGAGTTGCCCGCCAGCCTGCTGGCGCCTCGCGCCTCGCTCGAACGCGTGGCCCGCGAGGTGCCGCGCACGCGCGAGGAATTCGAAGAGGTGCTTGGGCTCTCTGCGTGGCGCACGCGCCTGCTGGGCGACGCGCTCTGGCGACTTTTGTCGGGCGAGAGTTCGCTGCGTATCGAAGGCTACGCGACCGGCGATCCGCGAATCTCCCTGAAGTCATGAATGAGCACGCAAATAGCTTCAATGCCGTCGCCAAGCTGAACGTCGGCGGCCGCTCCTATTCGTACGTCCGGCTTGCAGCGCTGGAAGAAGGCGGCCTCACGCGGCTCGAACGCTTGCCGTATTCACTGAAGATTCTGCTCGAGAATCTGCTGCGTTTCGAAGACGGACGATCGGTCACGAGAGATGACGTCGAGGCGCTCGCAAAATGGTCGCCGGGTCACCGCGCGCAGCGCGAGATTGCATATCGCCCCGCCCGGGTGCTGCTGCAAGATTTCACCGGCGTTCCGGCGGTTGTCGATCTCGCAGCGATGCGCGATGCGATGGCGAAGATGGGCGGCGATCCCAAAGCTATCAATCCGCTGCAGCCGGTCGAGCTGGTAATCGACCATTCCGTGCAAGTCGACGCTTTCGGCAGCGGTGAGGCGTTCAAGAAAAACGCCGATCTCGAGTTCGAGCGCAACCGCGAACGGTATGCGTTTCTGAAATGGGGACAGCACGCGCTCGATAACTTCCGCGCCGTTCCACCTGACACGGGCATCGTGCATCAGGTCAACATCGAGTTTCTCTCGCGCGTCGTCTTCGGCGGCGGAGGCGCGGGCATCGCATTCGACGCGCAGAATGCTCTTGCGTATCCGGACACCGTCGTCGGCACCGACTCACACACGACCATGGCAAACGGCGTCGGCGTGCTGGCGTGGGGCGTCGGCGGCATCGAAGCCGAAGCCGCAATGCTCGGGCAACCGGTGACGATGCTGATTCCCGACGTCATCGGGGTCAAGGTTGCCGGTGCGCTGCGCGAAGGCGTGACGGCAACTGATTTGGTTCTCACGATTACCGAGATGCTGCGCAAGAAGGGCGTCGTCGGAAAATTCGTCGAGTTCTACGGCAAGGGGCTTTCCAATTTGCCGGTTTCGGATCGCGTGACGCTCGGCAACATGTCGCCGGAATACGGATCGACGTGCGCGATCTTCCCGATCGACGCGCAAACGCTCGAGTATCTGCGTCTTACCGGCCGTTCCCCGGAACACATTGCGCTCGTCGAAGCATACGCAAAGGCGCAGAGCATGTTCCGTACGGATGAAACACCGGATCCGCAATTCACCGACACGCTGCATTTGGATTTGGGCAGCGTCGTGCCGAGCCTTGCGGGTCCGCGCCGTCCGCAGGACCGCGTTTCACTGGACAACGTGAAGCAGTCGTTCAACATCGCGCTGCAGGAGTGGATTGAGGCGCGCGATGCCAAACCGGCCAGTTCCGCTGCACGCATGGAGAATGAAGGACCGGTTGCCACCGCCGTCGCCGATAACGGCAAAATCGCGGACGGTTCCGTCGTCATCGCGGCGATCACGAGCTGCACGAATACCAGCAATCCGTCAGTGCTCGTAGCGGCCGGATTGCTTGCGCGCAACGCCGTTGAGCGCGGACTCGAGCGCAAACCGTGGGTCAAGACGTCGTTGGCACCGGGCTCCAAAGTCGTCACCGATTACTTGCGGAAATCGGGCCTGGACAAGTCGCTGGATGCGCTGGGCTTCAACCTGGTCGGTTACGGCTGCACCACGTGCATCGGGAATAGCGGTCCGCTGCCGCAAGACGTTGCGGAAGCCGTCGCAGAGCACGATTCAATTGTCGCCGCAGTACTATCGGGCAATCGAAACTTCGAAGGGCGCATTCATCCGCAAGTGCGCGCGAACTATCTTGCCTCGCCGCCGCTTGTCGTTGCATACGCGCTCGCAGGCCGGATGGACATCGATTTGACCACCGAACCGCTCGGCGAAGATGCATCGGGCAAGCCGGTGTATCTCAAAGACATCTGGCCGAGCAACGGCGAGGTTTCGACGGTCATCGCGGAATCGATCAGCGACGAGATGTTCAAAAGGAACTATCGCGACGTGTTTCACGGCGACGAGCACTGGGCGAAGCTCGACGTTCCCACGAGCGAACTTTACGCGTGGGATCCGCATTCGGAATACGTCAAGAATCCGCCGTACTTCGAGAGCATGTCCGAAGAGCCGGCTGCGCTGAGCGACATTCGCAATGCGCGCGTGCTCGCGCTGCTCGGCGACAGCATCACCACGGATCACATTTCTCCGGCCGGCAACATTGCCAAAGCGAGTCCCGCGGGCAAGTACCTGATGGAGAAAGGCATTCAGCCCGCCGATTTCAATTCGTACGGCGCGCGCCGCGGCAACCACGAAGTGATGGTGCGCGGCACGTTCGCGAACGTGCGTCTGCGCAATCAACTCGTGCCGGGCGTTGAAGGCGGCTACACGCGTTACCTGCCGGCAAACGAGCAAACGTCGATCTTCGATGCGGCGATGAAGTACAAAGCCGACGGCACGCCGCTCATCGTCCTCGCCGGCAAAGAATACGGTTCGGGCTCGTCACGCGATTGGGCGGCAAAAGGCCCGTATCTGCTCGGCATCAAGGCCGTCATCGCGCAATCATTCGAACGCATCCATCGCAGCAATCTCATCGGTATGGGCATCTTGCCGCTCGAATTCGAATCGGGCGCCGATCTTTCAACCTATGGACTGAGTGGCGAGGAAACGTACGACGTCACCGGTCTGGAAGACGGAATCACGCCGCGTATGCACCTGCACGTGCACGCAACGGACGCAAACGGCCGCCGGATCGACTTCAAAGTGTTGCTGAGAATCGATACGCCCGACGAAGCGGAATACTATCGCCACGGCGGCATTCTGCAGTACGTGCTGCGCCAGTTACGGCAGAAGCAGACCGCAGGCGTATAATTATGCGTGACGAGCCGGAGAAGGAAGTCGTCCATCGTTTGGAAGCCTTCTCCGACATCGTCATCGGCTTCAGTCTCGCGCAACTCGGCTTGACGCTGACGATTCCCTCGCATGCACGAGACCTCTTTACGCACGTTCGCGGCGCGGGCGGGTTGTTTGCGCTGATCGTCACGTTCGCGCTCGTCTGCGGCGTATGGTGGAGCCATCATCGCCTCTTTCGTCATCTTTTCGTGCCGACGGCGCTCAATATCGTCGCAAACTTCGCGGCGCTGTGCGGCGTGATACTTCTGGCGTACTCCATGCAGCTTCTCGTCCACTTCAGCTTCAGCGATCACGTGGCGTTTGCGATGTATACCGGCTCGTACGCATGGATATACAGTCTATTTGCCTTGGCCGCATGGAACAGCTTGCGGCTTCGCCGAGAACGAATGAGCGCAGAGGATAGCACGGATGGCATGCGTTTTGCCGTGCGTGCCTCGCTGTTCGGCATCTATCTCATGGCGGTAACGATTGCCACGGTGCGCTTCGGCTTTGGTTCGTCCGCGGCACAATGGTTCATGTTCGGTCTCCTTCTCGTCGGGCTTCTCGCGCGCTTCCTGACGCGCGCACGCGTGAAGCAGATCGCGAACGTGTGAAGAAAAAGGGCCTCGCGTGATGCGAAGCCCTTTTTGTGGTGCCGTGACGTTTTGCGTTACGGCAGTTTCGTTCCGGTTACCGCCTGGATCAAGTGCCCGCTCGACGGTGCGCCGATGCCGGTGACTTGGTCGTAGCCGGGTCCGGATTCGTATCCGGACGTCGGCGGCGGCGTACCGGTCGGCGCGGGCGCCGGCACGCCTTGATTGCCGCCGTAGATGACGTCGGTGAACACTTGGCCGTAGTTCAACTGCGGCGTGAAGCCGTTGCTGTACGCTCCTTTGGCAAGCGACGAGGTGCCGTAGATGGCATAGAAGAGCGGTGCCGGGTTGCCTAGGCGATAGCCCGTCGTGCCGCCTTGGTTGCAAGTTGCACTTTGTTTGCAGGCCTGAAGCACGAGCGCCCACTGCGCAGCTGCTTCGGGCGCCGACATGCTGGTGCCGCCGAAAGCGGAGACCGACTGATAGGCGCTTCCGCCGTACATGATGATGCTCTGACCGCTGTCGGGATCGGCGTCGAGCGACATGTCGGGCAGTTCGCGCATCGTCGTTCCAATGGTCGACGCTTGCCACGCCGGTGCTGCGAAGACGCTCGAGACGCCGCCGCCGGATCCGACGTTGTTTTGGAACGCGCCGTTACCGCCGAGCGTCGTGTTGTCGGCCCACGCGGAGATTTCACCAGTGAGGTTGCCGCTTTCATCCAACGGGATGTTGACGCCGCCGACGGCGACGACGTTCGGATCCGATGCAGGGTAGCTGACGCACGGCGTACCGAGCGGCGCTCCCGTCGACGGATCGAAGCATTCCCACGCGCCGTCGTCGCCGGACGACACGAATACCGCGATGCCTTCCGCTGCGAGCGACGCCATCTCGATTTGTCCGACGCCCGGTGCATTGCTCGGTCCGATGTATCCGAACGCTGCATCGAGGTTTTCAGGACCGCCGAAGCTCATCGAAATCGCGTCGGCCTTGTCGTCCGCGATTGCCTGTTGAATCGAATCGTCGGCGAGCTGAATGCCTTCCATCGGATCCGGCGTGTCGCCGGACGGACATACGCCGTTGGTCGGCGCAACGAGCTGACCGGTGGTCGAGTCATAGCAGTATTCGGCCGGATTATAGGCCATGTAGAACAGGACGCTGGATCCCGGTGCGAGCGACGCGATCGATTCCGTATCGAGTTGCGCTTCACCGTCCTCCGGATTGCAAGAAACGTAGTTCGGCGGAAACGTTTGCGAGCACGTTGGTGCGGTCACCGGAGGAGCCGGTGCAAGACCCCCCGGATTTGCGTCGACGGAGCCGGTTCCGGTTTGTCCGTTCGCCGTGCTTGCGGCTTGCGGAATCGCATTCACCTGCGTGATGGGTGCCATCTGCGCCTTCCAAAACGAGGCATAGGCCGCGGTGTCGTCGTCTTTGCCGCTGGAATCGAGGATCGGCCCGGTACCGATGATACCGACGTTTATGCCGCTGCCGTTGATTCCGTTCGCATAAGCGCCGGAATAATCGAATCCGGTTGCGATTTGCTGCGGTGAGTATCCGAAGAAGTCCGCGTTAGTGCCGTGTAGGAAGTCGCGGCTCATGAGCGGCGCGTTCATCAGACCCATTGCGCCGACGATCGGCACACCGGCAGCAAGATGCGGCGCCCCGATCGGCGCGATGACGTGTTTGCCGAGGTACGTGTACGTGCCGAACGACGTTCCGAACGCGCGTTGGAATTGCTCGGTTGTGCCGCTTACCGTCAATACTTCACGCTGCGGCCACGTTCCGACGAGCAGACCGAACTTCGTGAGATACGAAGCAGCGGCTTGATAGTCGGAAGACGATGCGCCGAAGCGAGCGCCGATTTCTTGCGGCGTAAGCCAGTGGCGATACATCGCCGAGCCGGGCGTGCTCGCCTCTTGCGCATACTGCACCAAGCCTTGCGGGTTCTGCATGCGCACGGTGATTGTCATGGAGATGCTCGTGCCGTTTTTCAACGGGCCGCTATACGGAAGCTTCGCAAGGATTTGCCGTCCCCAAGCAAAGCTGCCCGGCGCCGTGTTCGTCACGGGATTGTTGCCCGCGGCGGGCAGCGGAGTTACCGCCCCGGGGCCTTGGCCTCCGCCGCCGCACGCGCTCAAGAGCGCAACGGCAGCGACTGCTGCGGTAATGCGTGCTGATGAGCGGATCATCTGTGACCTCCATGAACGGTCGCGCTGCGCACCGACCGCGACTGTTTCAGTGCTTGGATGAACGAGCGGATGTGCGCGGCGCGATCGCGTGCCAGTGACGTCAGAACGTGTCCTTGCAGCGCTGCTACGAACGCATGCGCTTGTGCAACCTCCTGCGTGCGCACCCGCGCCGACGACGTGGATGAGGTCGCGGGCGTGTTTTGGATCACCAGCGATTCATTCGTCGTCACGGTCATGAGACCGAGCTGCGTACCGATGTAGATGGTGTACGGCGTCGTGCCTTCTTCGTTGTACGCGTAGCTCAGCACGTCGTTCGTCACGAGACAAACCGGAAACCCTTGGAAGTCATAGCTATCCATCGTGGTGGTATCCATGTCGCCGACGACGGTATCGAGCGTCTTGATCGTGCGCTTGACGTCCGTTACCTGCGAGTACGGCGACGACTTGCAGCTTGCCGGAAGCGCCGCATTTCCCTTGATCGAGTCCGTTTCGTTGTAGAACGTGAGCGGCTGGCCCGACGTATACGGATACCAGACGTAGTCGGGAATCGTTTGCGTGGCCGGATAACCGCAGCACTGCTGCGCGAACGTCGAGTACGTGAGCGTCACGTTCAGCATCGGCGTGGCGCTCGGTGCAGGTGAAGGTGCGGAGAACGCGATCGACTGGATGAAACCGTCGCCGTAATACGGGCCGGTGATCGAGCCGGAGCCGTCGGCGTTTTCAGTCATCGTAACCGTGCCGCCGCCGCTGGACGGTCCCATCTGCTCGACGTCGGTGTACGTCCCGTCGTTTGCCACTGTACGCGTTCCGGCGTCGCCGCTGGCGTAGGAATACGAAACGGTGCTTTGCGGATTATTGCTCCACGACGCGCCGTTCGTCTCCGGAAGTTCGTCGACGATCTGCGGCGTGTTGTACAGCGTCGTTAGGACAGGCAGATTCGCCGAGGACGGCTCTTGGACGGTTTGTCCGTAGAGCAGTTCGTTATAGCTGTTGTTGGTGGAAGCCAACGATACCCACGAATCCGTCGTGTAGGAGCTGGTCGACACGTTCGCGCTATCGGTTTCGGCGATATGCTCGTCGACGAGCTGCGCTGTCGACGTACCCGGGAACTTCGAGTTGCCGACGCTGAGGTTCTCGCTGACGTTGTAGTTCAACGTCGTCGGAGGGGCAGTGGCCGTCGGTCCGGGATTCGGATAATCAAAATCGTAGCCGTACGCGTAGCTGACGGTCTTCGAACCCGTATACGATGCAGCCGTACTCGGTGCAATCGTCGGCGGAGCAGGCGTCACCGGCGACGTGGTAGCGACAATCGCGAAGACGTACGTATGCCCCGGTTCGAGCGTAAGGGGCGGTGCGACGACTTGTGAAGCAAAGGAAACGGTGTTTCCGCTCACCGTACCAGGCCCGGCAACCACGTTCCAGCCGGCGCTCGCGTTGCTCGTGTCCATTTCTGCGATGTACGTCGTTGTTTGGGGCGCAGACTCGAACGTGAACGAGAAGCCCGGTGTCGAGGTAAGCGAAACTGGTGCACTCACTGAAATCAGGATGTAGTCAAGCGGCGTAACGAGGCCGCCCCCGATGTCGTCCGGGTTTCTGCGCACCACTTGCGGGTGCGTTGCGCCCGTCGGCAGCGTATCTTGCAGTGTAACGCTCGCGGTTGCGTTGCCGCTTACGGCAGGCAGAGTGATTGTCGCCGACGACCCGTTGCTGATCGCCGGCAGTGAAACGGGCGTTGTACCGGTGGTGGACAGGGGCGCGCTGGTTGATGCGGTTGCGGGCTTTGGTATCGGCGTCGGCCCTCCGGGCGTGTAACCCCCGGAACTTCCGCCGCTACTGCACGCGGCAAGCGCAGCAGCAAAAATTGCCACAGCCCCCACTCCATAGCGTAGCTTCACGAGATGTCTCCCAAGCAGAAAAGTAAGTTAGCGCACGGAATAAGATCCGTGCGACAACTCGCTTAATGCTATGGCAGTAGAATAGGCGCCTGCACGCTTACCCTCAATTTTCTAGACTTGGACTAGGCTTTTGGACCCATGTTGACGGGCATATTGGTATTTTCTATGACGGTAGTCATCGTTTCAAGTGGATTGCCGCACTTTCGAATCGCGCCTCGCTTTCTTGTTGTATAGTCGAGGTCGTGGTGGAATCTTTCGATGAGCGTACCGTCCATCGTTTGGAAGCCTTTTCCGATATCGTCATCGGGTTCGGCCTGGCGCAACTCGGTTCGAGTCTGGCCTTTACGAAGAATCTATCGCTTGACGGGACGGGCATCATTGCGTTCTTCGGCACCTTCGCAATCGTTTGCAGCCTCTGGTATTTTCACCATCGCGTGTTCCAGTGGTTTTTCGTGCCCAAGGGCTGGCCGATCGTGCTCAATTTCGTTTGGCTCGCGGTCGTGGTGCTGCTGGTGTTCTCTGCGGTGCAGTTTTCGCGCGCCGGATTTGGGCATCGAAGCCTGGACGAACTCTACTTCGGATTGTATGCAATCGCGTATGGAATCCTAGCCTTGCAGACCCTGATGGGGATACAGTTGCGCTCCGAAGTGACGCCCGAGCAGCGAGCGCGGGCCAGGCGAAACATCACCTTCATGACCTACTGGACGCTGGTGTTCGTCGTCAATTTTGCTCTGGTTTACACGATGCCGATCATGCCGGCGCTCGGCATGGCGATAAATCTCACGTTCCTCGTCGGCGCAACGGGAAGCGTCTTAATCGGCGTGTACTTTCGGCGCCGCCTCGCAGCCGCTACGAAACCTTCTGTCTAATGCAGACCAGCGTCGCCGCGTTGCTGTCGCACGGGCGAATCTGCAAACCGTCGGCAGTAATCGTAACGCTTTCACCGGCGCTCAAGCGCTGACGCAGTGCCGTCGCATCGCGCAGCACCGGATCGTTGAGCAGCATGTCGACCAGTTCCGAAATGTCGCTGTCGGCTTCGCGGTTGCGGAAGACGGCGGTATAGTCGCCGCCGTCCAACGTGTAGATTTCGAGGTGACCGGTCACGGCGTCCATTGCCGTCATCAGCGCCGCAAGTTGCTCCATCGATTGTTTGCGCAGCGTAATGTCGCGCCCGACGGAAACCCAGTGCTCCAGGCCGCTGCCGTCATCGCGCAGCGGTTTGCCGGTGAACTCCACCCAAAACGGCGTCCCGTCCTTGCGGCGCAGCAGAATCTCTTTTTCGTTGACACGCGCCGCTTCCAAGTTTTCTGCAATCGTTTCAATTGCGCGAGGATCGTTTTCGTCCGCGATGATCGCTCCGTACGGTTTGCCGGCGAGTTCTTCGAGCGTAAACCCCGTCGCGTGCAGCAGCGACTGGTTGGCGTACTCGATGAAAGGCCCGCCTTGCGAGGGCGGCGTGAAATCCGTCACCAGAACGAAGTCCGACGCTTCGTCGACGACGCGCGAAAGCAGGCGGACGTGCATATCAGAGCCGTACGGGCACATTGGAGTAAGTATGACACGCCTTCGCGCCATGCAAACAACCGTGCCGTTAATTTTAGATCAACGCGCGGCGTAAATCTCTTAATACAGATGCCAGGTAAGCAGTAAAGCGAGCGGCGGCTGCACCGTCGATAACGCGGTGATCGTAGGAGAGCGAAAGCGGCTGCACGAGCCGCGGCGCGAACTCGGTACCGTTCCATACCGGACGAATTGCCGCGCGGCACGCCCCGAGGATTGCGACTTCCGGCGCGTTGATGATCGGCGTGAAGTAGGTCCCGCCGATGCTCCCGAGGCTCGAGATGGTGAACGTGCCGCCCTGCATGTCGGCGGGGCTCAATTTTCCGTCGCGCGCCTTTGCGGCCAGTTCCGCCGTCTCTTGGGCGAGTTGCGCAATGCCTTTTGCATCGGCGTTCTTGACGACCGGTACAACCAGCCCACCCGGCGTATCAGCCGCGAACCCGATGTTGTAGTAGTGTTTGTAAACGACGTCGTCGCCGTCGAGCGAACTATTGAAGTCCGGAAACTTCTTGAGCGCGGCGACCGATGCTTTGATCAAGAAGGCGAGCATCGTCACCTTTACGCCCTGCTTGGTGTACTCGGCGTTGAGTTCTTTGCGAAATTCCTCGAGATCGGTGACGTCCGCGTCGTCGTTCTGCGTGACGTGGGGAATCATCACCCAGTTACGGTGCAGATTAGGCCCGGATATCTTCTTGATGCGTGAGAGCGGCTTGCGCTCGATCTCGCCGAATTGCGCGAAGTCGACGCGCGGCCACGGTGCAATCTGCAAGCCCGTTGCACCTGCAGACGTTGGTGTGCCTCCGTCTTGCAGTGCGCGCTTCACGAAGTGCTGCACGTCCTCACGCGTGACGCGCCCGTTCGGCCCCGTCGGGTGAACCGTATGCAAATCGACGCCGAGTTCGCGCGCAAACCGCCGTATCGACGGGCTCGCATGCACCGCCCCGTTCGCGCTTTGACTCAACGGCGCAGTCGCGGCCGTTGTGTCACGCTGAGGTATCGAAGCGGTGTCACGCCGAGGTATCGAAGCGGTGTCATCCTGAGGTATCGAAGGACCCCGAGCCTGTCGAGGGGCGTCAGCCACAGGCGCCGATACAGCCGTCGTTTGCACCGTCGCGATAACCGAGCCTTGCGAAACTTTATCGCCGGCTTTTACTCGCACGTCGGAAATCGTGCCTGCGGCAGTTGCCGGAACTTCCATCGAAGCTTTCTCGGACTCGAGCACCACCAGCGATGCGTCTTTCGCAACGACGTCGCCCGGTTTGACGAGCACTTCGATCACGGGTACGTCTTTGAAATCCCCGATGTCCGGCACTTTTAATTCGACGATCTGCTCCGCGCCTCGACGCCTGTCCTGAGCATCGTCGAGGGACTCGGCGTCCTTCGACGCAGCCCTGCCCTGAGGTATCGAAGGGTCAGGATGACTAGTCGGACCCTGAGACTGTCGAAGGGGCGGCGCAGCCGCGTCCGCGGCGGCGAGGGTGAGAATCACGCTGCCTTCGCTGACTTTGTCGCCGATCTTGACTTTCACGTCTTGAACCCTGCCGTCGATTGGAGAAGGCACTTCCATCGCCGCTTTCTCCGATTCGAGCGTTACGAGCGAATCGTTTTTCTTGATCGCGTCTCCGGGTTTGACGAGCACTTCGATCACCGGCACGTCTTGGAAGTCACCGATGTCCGGAACGCGTACGTCCGTCGCCTGCGCCATGCTACACCGTCACCGGGTTGGGCTTGGACGGGTCGATCCCGTACTTCTTGATGGCCTCCGAAACGGTTTTCAGTGGAAGCTCGCCGTCGTCGGCGAGCGCTTTGAGCGCCGCGACCGCGACGTAAAAGCGATTGACTTCAAAAAATTCGCGCAGTTTGCGGCGCAAATCGCTGCGGCCGAATCCGTCGGTGCCGAGCGTGACGTAGCGCCGCTTCACGTACGGACGAACTTGATCGGCAAACGTGCGGATGTAGTCGCTCGCGGCAATCACCGGGCCCTTGCGGTCGTTCAGGCATTGCTCGACGTACGAGAGCCGCGGATGCTCTTCGGGGTGCAGCAGGTTCCAGCGTTCGGCGTCGATGCCGTCGAGGCGAAGCTGGTTGAAGCTCGTTGCGCCCCACACGTCGGCGCTCACGCCGAAGTCGCCGGAAAGCAATTCCGCCGCCGCTTCGACCTCTCGCAAGATCGCGCCGCTGCCCATTAACTGAACGCGTTGTGATTTCTTCTCTGCTTTCCCGGCATCACGCAGTAAATACATGCCGCGAAGAATACCGTCAGCCGCACCTTGCGGCATGTCGGGATGCTTGTAGTTTTCGTTCAGCAGCGTGATGTAGTAGTAGACGTCTTCCTGGTCCGTGAGCATACGGCGCAATCCGTCTTGAATGATGACCGCAACTTCGTATCCGTACGTCGGATCGTAGGAGACGCAGTTCGGAATGAACGACGCGAAGACTTGGCTGTGGCCGTCTTCGTGCTGCAGACCTTCGCCGTTGAGCGTCGTGCGCCCCGACGTCCCGCCGAGCAGAAAGCCGCGCGTGCGCTGGTCGGCTGCGGCCCACGCGAGATCGCCCACGCGTTGGAAACCGAACATCGAGTAGAAGATGTAGAACGGAATCATCGGCACGTTGTGCGTCGAGTACGCTGTGCCGGCTGCAATCCACGACGAGATCGCGCCCGCTTCGTTGATCCCCTCCTGCAGAATCTGCCCTTGGCGATCCTCGCGGTACCACATCAATTGCTCCGCGTCTTGCGGATGATAGAGCTGTCCTACCGACGAGTAGATGCCGAGCTGCCGGAACAGCCCTTCCATGCCGAACGTGCGCGACTCGTCGGCGACGATCGGCACGATTTTCGGGCCGATCTCTTTGTCTTTGAGCAGACTCGTGAAGATGCGCACGAAGGCCATCGTCGTCGAAATCTCACGATCGCCGGTGCCTTTGAGTTGCGGCTCCAGCGCATTGAGCGCCGGAACCGTCAGCGATACCGATTTTTCACGGCGCGACGGAATGTATCCGCGCCGCTCGACCAATTCGCGCAGATACTTCATTTCCGCGCTGTCTTCCGAAGGACGGATGAACTGGAGCTTCTCGACTTCCGAATCGGGGATCGGCAGATGGAACCGATCGCGGAACTTGCGCATCGATTCAACTTTCATCTTTTTTGCCTGGTGGGCGATGTTCTGCGCTTCGCCGGATTCGCCCATGCCATAACCTTTGATGGTTTTGGCAAGGATGACCGTAGGCTGCCCCTTGTGCTCGAACGCGGCCTTATACGCAGCGTACACTTTGCGCGGATCGTGACCGCCGCGCTGCAGTGCCCAGATATCGTCGTCGCTCATGTGCGCGACCAATTCCGCCGTTTCGGGATAGCGGCCGAAGAAATTGTCGCGCACGAATTTGCCGTCGCGCGATTTGAACGTCTGGTAATCGCCGTCGACGCATTCGTTCATCAGTTGCACGAGGCGTCCGGTGTGATCGCGCTCGAGCAGCGCGTCCCAGCTGCTGCCCCAAATCACCTTGATGACGTTCCAACCTGCGCCTTTGAAGAGCGTTTCCAGCTCCTGAATGATCTTGCCGTTACCGCGCACCGGCCCGTCGAGCCGCTGCAAATTGGCGTTGATCACCCAGATGAGATTGTCGACATGCTCGCGTCCGGCAAGTGAAATCGCGCCCGTCGATTCGGGTTCGTCCATCTCGCCATCGCCCAAGAACGCCCACACCTTGCGGTCGCCCGCGTCGATGATGCCGCGATCGTGCATGTACCGCATGAATCGCGCGTTGTAGATCGACATGATCGGTGCCAAACCCATCGACACCGTCGGAAATTGCCAGAAATCGGGCATGAGCCATGGGTGCGGATACGACGGCAACCCCTTGCCGTCGACCTCGCGCCGGAAATTTTCGAGCTGCTCTTCGGTGATGCGGCCTTCGATGAACGCGCGCGCATAAAATCCGGGGGCGGAATGGCCTTGCAAATACACCATGTCGCCGCCGAACTTCTCCGTCTGCGCGCGGAAGAAGTGATTGTAGCCGACGTCGTACAGCGTAGCCGCCGACGCGAAGCTTGCGACGTGGCCGCCGAGTTCCGACGACTCCTTATTTGCACGCGCAACCATCGCCATCGCGTTCCAACGCACGTAGTGGCGGATGCGCGTTTCCAATTCGTCGTTGCCCGGCAGCGGCGGCTGCTCGGATGCCGGAATCGTGTTGATGTAGGGCGTTGAAAGACCGAGCGAAACATGCACGCCTTCCCGCTGCGCTGCATCGACAATCGTTTCAATCAGTTCCTGAGCGCGCCCGCGTCCCTCGTGTTCGAGCACGCCTTGCATGGCCTCGACCCATTCGCGCGTTTCTTGCGGGTCGGACTCAGGCGCTGGTGCAGGCACGGGAGGACGGGGTTGGGCGTCGATCGCGGTCGTCATGGGCGGCGCCTTCCGCCCTACCCATCCATTTCCTTGCAAATGGACCGGTCCAATTAGCTACCTGGAGCGAGCCGCGCTTCTTCACGTAGAAATGCACCGATAGCGACCAGCACCAGAAGCCCTCCGGCAATCGCCAGCGGCGTCAGCGTTTCTCCGAAGATGAAAAACGCCAGAACGGCAGCCGTCACAGGTTCGAAGAGCGTCGTCATTGCGACTGCGCTTGCCGAGAACCAGCGTAACGCGGCGTTCATCGCCGTGTGGCCGAGCAGCTGCGAAACGAGTGCCATCGCGATGATGCCGCCCCATGCTTTTCCGTCGGTAAACGCGGGCGGCATTTGATGTGTCGCGAGCGAGGCGATCAGCAGCGCGAGCGCGGCCCATGAATACGTCCGCGTGACGATCGTGCGCGTTCCATATGACGCACGCACGCGCCGAATGAGAATAAAATACGCGCCGATAGCGATCGCGCCGGCAACCGCAAGCGCATCGCCGAGCAATGCATGTCCCGCGATAGGGGGACGCGTATGGCTGTATCCCACAACGAGTACGAGCCCGACCGCACCGACGAGAAACGCCCCAAGTGCGATAGGCGACAGTCGGCGGTGGTACACCGCTGAATCGTAAATGGCCGTCCAAATCGGCGTCGTTGCGACAAGCAGCGTCGAAACCGCGACGCTCGTGTAATCGAGCGAAGCAATCCACGTCGCAAAGTGTACCGCCAGCGCAATACCCGCCGCAATAAATAGAAGCGCGGCGCGCCTCGTTGTGTCATCGTGAGGTATCGAACGACCGCGAGCGACGTCGAGCGGCGCCGAGCGTAGTCGAGGCGCAAGTGCGGCAATCACCAGCAACACAGCCGATGCGATGATGAGCCGCCAAGCCGATACGGCAAGCGGCGGTGCGCCGGTCAGCGCAAAGCGAGCGAATATCGCCGCCGCACCAACGGCGACTTGCGCGCCGGCGAGAATCGCGTAGTGCCCGATACCGCTGCGAGGCGAAGAAGAGGCGGCGCTCACGCCGCCTCGTTTACCGTTAGCGCTTCGCTCTGCCTGCCGCAACCATTGCGGCACGTATGCGCGCCACGTCTGTGTCGCTCAGACAATTCGTCTGAACTCGAACCTGCTCTTCACCGGCCGTCCAATTGAACTGACGTTTCATCCAGGCGAGGTTTACGCGTATTCCAGCCAATTGTTTCGGAGCACGGACCACGCGCATTTGCTTAGGCATGATGATGAACTGGGCAAATCGATTATTCCGACAGCGGTACTCGACAATCGCAACCTGTGAGTCTGCGGAAGAAGCGGTTCGCAAATTGACGTTTTGGGGAAGACCCGTTGGCCAGACCACTCGATAAGGCAGGCCTCTGGCGATTCGCCGCAAGTCTGTAGGCCTGGCACGCCAACTTACCGTCAGTGTATCTGATACGATCACGAGGCTACCGCTCCTTGTTTGTTCGACCTTTACAGGGAAATAGTGCACCGCCGCCGCGGCGAGCGCCGGCAGCAGAATAAACAGAACTGCAACCGTGACGATGCGGCGGCGTATGCGGGATTCGGGTCTGTGCGCAGCTCGTGACACTATCGCGGCAAAATCAAATCGTGGTACGGGGATTGTACCTAGGTGCCGTTCCAGCAATTCAAGGTTGTCGGCGTTCATCGCGAAGCCTCCGCCATCGTGAAGGGGGTGTTATCTGCACTCAATATCTGTTTGAGCCGTTTTCGAGCCTGCGAAAGCCGAAATCGAACGGTCGCAGACGGCACACGTAGGATGCTGCCGATTTCTGCGCTGCTGAGATCGGCGTAATAGTGAAGGACGGCCACCGCCCGTAATTCGGCCGACAAGGCTGCAAGCGCGCGCAACGTATCCAGCCTCGCATCAATGTCGTCCTCGGCATCCGATTCCGTCGCACCTGAAACGGGTGCCTGGTGTTTCGCGACACGCAATGCCTCACGCACGACGATGCGATACGCCCAAGCACGAAACGCATCCGCCGAACGTAGTTGCGCGATTTCGCGATAGATAATCGCGCAGGCTTCTTGCGCCGCGTCCTCAGCGAGTGCGTCGTTTTGGACGACGGAGCGGGCGATTCGATACGCGTGTGGCCAGAGCGTTTCCAATAAGCGCTCCATACCGTTGCCTTGACCGCTTTTCGCCGCCTCTACGAGTTCCGGCGGTACGGTGAGCCGCATGCACCCTCCCCTGACTGCAGGTTTCGTATAAGAGAGGCTGCCGGCCCGTCCAACTGTTGGGGGAATCACGAAAAAAAACGGGTAGAGTATTCCTACGCGGGAGCACACTGTCGCGTGAGGCGCCCCTCGACAAGCTCGGGGTGGTTCGTTACCTCACCATGACAATGCTGAGAGGCCCTGAGCTTGAAAAAGGGCGACCGCTTGTAACCTGATCCGGGTAATGCCGGCGTAGGAAGGAGCCACATCCATGTCAGCTGTCGACACATCCATTTCCGGCGCATCGCGCAAGTCGTATGCGTTCGGTTCGCATCCTTCGATCCGAGTGCCCGTGCGCGAAATCGCATTGACCGACGGCCAGACGCATGTCGTTTACGATACCAGCGGGCCCTACACTGATCCGGCGGTGACGACGGACGTGCATCGAGGGCTCGAGCCGATTCGTCTGCAGTGGATTCTCGACCGCGGAGATACCGAAGAACTCGAAAAGCCGACGTCGGTGTATCGCCGCGGGCGCGACGCGATGCCTGAACTCGATAGCGTGCGTTTCAACGCGTCGCGTAAGCCGCGGTGCGCGAAGCCTGGAGCGAACGTTACGCAGATGCACTATGCGCGCAAAGGCGTCGTCACGCCCGAAATGGAGTTCATCGCAATCCGTGAGGGCCTCTCGCCCGAATTCGTGCGCGATGAAGTTGCGCGCGGGCGCGCGATTATTCCGTCGAACGTCAATCATCCCGAAAGCGAGCCGATGATCATCGGCCGCAACTTCCTGGTCAAAATCAACGCGAACATCGGCAACTCCGCCGTCACCTCGACGATCGAAGAAGAAGTCGAAAAGATGACGTGGGCGACGCGCTGGGGTGCCGACACGGTGATGGATCTCTCGACCGGCAAAAACATTCACGAAACGCGCGAATGGATTCTGCGCAATTCGCCGGTACCGATCGGCACAGTACCAATCTATCAAGCGCTCGAAAAAGTCAACGGCAAAGCGGAAGACCTGACGTGGGAACTCTACCGCGACACACTCATCGAGCAGGCTGAACAAGGCGTCGATTATTTCACGATTCACGCCGGCGTTTTGCTGCGCTACGTGCCGCTCACCGCTAATCGCGTGACGGGCATCGTTTCACGCGGCGGATCCATTCTCGCGAAGTGGTGCCTCGCGCATCACCAGGAGAATTTCCTGTACACGCATTTTGAAGAAATTTGCGAAATCATGAAGGCGTACGACGTGGCGTTCTCGCTCGGCGATGGTTTGCGTCCCGGCTGCCAAGCCGATGCGAACGACGCTGCGCAGTTCGGTGAACTCGAAACGCTCGGGGAACTCACGCAAATCGCTTGGAAGCACGACGTCCAGGTAATGATTGAAGGCCCGGGTCACGTACCGATGCACCTCATCAAAGAGAACATGGACAAGCAGCTCGAGATTTGTCACGAAGCGCCGTTCTACACGCTCGGGCCGCTCGTCACGGACATTGCTCCGGGCTACGACCACATCACGAGCGCAATCGGTGCGGCGATGATCGGCTGGTTCGGCACGGCGATGCTCTGCTACGTCACACCGAAAGAGCATCTCGGCTTGCCGAATAAAAAGGACGTGAAGGACGGCGTTATCGCGTACAAGATCGCCGCGCACGCGGCCGACATTGCCAAAGGGCATCCGCAAGCGCGCCATTGGGATGACGTGCTCAGCAAAGCGCGCTTCGAATTTCGCTGGGAGGATCAGTTCAATCTCTCGCTCGATCCGGAAACCGCCCGCGAATTTCACGACGAAACACTGCCCGCACAGGGCGCGAAGATCGCGCACTTCTGCTCGATGTGCGGCCCGCATTTCTGTTCGATGAAAATCACGCAAGAAGTGCGTGAATTCGCCGAACGGGGCATGGCCGAAAAATCCAAGGAGTTTGTCGAAAAGGGTTCGGAGATTTACGTCGAGGCGTAGCGCGCTCTATTTCAGCAGTCGGCGCAGATTTTCTGCGTACGAACGTCCGGATTGAATTTTCGTGCCGTTTCGTAAGATGAGCAGGTACTCTCCGCTCGTCCACGGCTCGACGCGGAAGATGCGATCCGCGTTCACGATGATCGAGCGGTGGATGCGCAAGAACCCGAAATCGCCGAGGCGGCGCTCGAGTTCCGCAACCGTTTCGCGAATGCGCAGCTGATTCTGCCCGAGGTGCAGAATCGTATAATTGCCCTCGGCCTGCAGCCAGTCCACTTCATGCGGATCGACAAACTGCATGCCGTCGCGAGCTCGCACCACCAAGCGCCCAGGCCGCTCCGGCATCTCGCGAAGCGCGTGCAGCAGCCGCTCAACGCTATTGTCGGGAACGCGAAGTGCGTTCCGCGCGCGGTCCAGCGCCTCGAAAAAGCGCTCGTCGGAGAACGGTTTGAGCAGATAGTCCACCGCGCTGACGTCGAACGCGCGCACCGCATATCGGTCGTATGCCGTGACCATGATGACCGCATTCGGCAACTCGTCCTTCGCGAGTGCCGTAAGGACGTCGAAGCCGTTCATGCCGCTCATTTGGACGTCGAGAAAAAGCAGCTCAGGCCGCAGCTCGCGAATGGCACGCAATGCGGACTCACCCGAATCGCCTTCCGCCGCGACGTGCACGTCGCGCACCTGCGAGAGCAGCGAATGAATTCGGCGGCGAGCCGGCTCTTCATCGTCGACGATGATTGCGCGAATCTTATCCAACGTCGCCACTGAAGGTTGCCGGCGCGAACGGAACGCTGCGGCGAGGAATCGACAGCGTGACGCGCGTTCCGCCGCCGCTTGGGGATTCGATACGCATTACCGCCTGCGCGCCGTAGAGATGCGCGAGTCTGCGGCGTATGCTGCTCAGGCCGATACCTTCGCGAAGCTGGAAGTCTCTCGGGAGTCCTATTCCGTCGTCGGTCACCTCCACGATAAGCGCGTCGACGCCGGCGTGCGCTTCGATGGTAACCCCCAACGGTCGCTGCGCTTCGGGCATGCCGTGCCGGATGCAGTTCTCCACCAGCGGCTGCAACACGAAGTTCGGCACGTATTCGTCGTTCAGCTCCGGCGGCACCGATACTTCGTACCGCAAACGACCGGCGAATCGCACGTTCATGATGTCCAAATATGCCCTCGCGATCTCGATCTCGTCCGATAGGTGCGTTTCACGCGCCGCGGACGAATCGAGCGCAACTCGCAGCAAATCGCCCAAACGCGCGATCATCTCCTGCGCCGAGGACGGCTCGTCGGGTATCAGTGCCGAGATACTGTTGAGCGTGTTGAACAAGAAGTGCGGATCGAGTTGTGCGCGCAGCATTTGCAACTGCGCTTCGGCAAGCTCGGACTCCAGGCGCGCAGCGCGCACGCCTTGCTCTTTGGCGATGCGATAGTGCTCGACGGCGATGATCGCCGCGAAAAGCGCGGCATTACCAAACGAATACGAGAATGCATCATATGCCCACCCGGCGGCCAGCGACGCGCCGCCGTGGAAGATGGCGTTTTCCAGCGGCACGTAAATCAGTCCCTGAAACGCGAAGCCGACAACGACGGCGGCGAAATAGATCCCCAGCGTCGGTGCAATCGGAATCGCGTAGTGCTTCACGCGCCGCACGAGCCAGATGTAGAACGGCGTTACCGCGCCCGCGCTGTACCACTCCAGCAGCCGCTCTCCCAAGACATGCGGAAGATCGATGCGCTGATGGGTGTACGTGAGCTGCGCGACGTCTTGAAGCGCTCGCACGAGTGCGATTGCCGTCCATACCAGGGTCCACAGAACGATGGCTCGCCACGAAACCCGAGCCCATGCGCCGCGCTTCACTGCAGGAATGCTTCGACTGCCTCACGGCAATCCCGTGCCTGCTGATACCACATTTGGTGCCCGGAGTGTGCGAAGAACACCTGGCGGCCGTGCGGCAAAAGCCTCGCGAGATCGCCGTCAATCACGTTCAAGAACGGATACGTCTTCGCACCGGTAAGTATCAGCGTCGGAACCTGGATGCTGCGCACTTGCGCCGGCGTAATTTGCGGGAACAGCGTGCCGCGCGTCATCATGACGTCCCACTCGTGCGCATCTTGCATCGTTGATTCGCGGTCTTCCTCGGACATTTCGTCCCATGCATGCGGATTGCCGAAAACGTAGTCGATAAAGATTGCCACACCGGCTTCGCGGTGTCCGGAGCGAAACGCGCGTTGCATCGGCAGAACCATACGCCGCTGAATGTCCCCGTACATCGGCGTGCCTTTTAAGAGTGAGACCGCCGGCGGCTCGGTCAACACGAGTTTGTCGATCAATTCCGGATGCCGAAGCGCCAAAAAAAGCGCAGTGAGCGCGCCGTAGGAATGCCCGATCACCTCGACGTGACGCAGGCCGAGCGCTCTGATGAACGCCGCCAAATCGTCCGCGTCGGTTACGGCAGAATACCCCGCGATCGCGGGATTGTGATTGGGGACATTATATCGCCTGCTGTACGCGATCGCGCGATAGTGCTTGGAAAACGCGTCGACCTCCGGTGCCCAATAACGATAGTCGGTGAGTGAGCCGTGAACGAAAACCACCGGTCGGCCCGCCCCTTCCTGTGCGTAGTGGAGTGTGATGCCGTGACCGAGCGCGGCTACTTTGAATACCGGCCGATGCGCGTTCGCCGACCCGATGAACGCAAACAACGCCACGACGGTCATGGCAGTTCTTGTGATGCCCTTCATGCATGTGATTCTGATCGAACCGCGGGGCCGCGAACAGGTTTGTGTGACCAACCGCGCGGATGAAGGGACGAAATCGGGGTATGAATGCCATGCATGCGGCTGAAAGCCACAGAAGCGACTGAAATAGGCGCACCCCGGCGCAACCTTTGGGAGCGGCTGGTGACGCTTGGGCCGGGACTCATCACCGGAGCGGCGGACGACGACCCGTCGGGCATATCGACGTATTCCGTGGCCGGTGCATCCACCGGCCTTTCGATGTTATGGCTGGCTCTGCTTACGACGCCGATGATGGCGGTGGTGCAAGGGATGTGCGCGCGCATCGGGATGGTCACGGGTAAAGGCCTTGCTGCAAACATTCGCTCGTCGATTCCGGTGTGGGCGGCGTACGGCATTGCATTACTCGTCGTCGCGGCAAACACGTTCAACGTCGGCGCGGATTTTGCCGGAATGGCGGCTTCCGCACACCTGGTTGCGCCGCTGCTTCCCGAGGTTGCGTGGGACGTTGTGTTCGGCGCCTTGCTGATCGTCGGCTTGATTTTTCTTTCGTACCGGCGCATCGCCGTGTTTCTCAAATATCTGTGCCTTACGCTTTTTGCCTATATCGTCACCGCGTTCATCGTGCATCCGCAATGGGGCAAGGTGTTGACCAACCTCTTCGTGCCGCACGTGCAACTCACGAAAGATTGGATTACGACGGCGATGGGTGTGCTCGGAACAACGATTACGCCGTACCTCTTCTTTTGGCAATCGGCACTTGAAGTGGAAGAAGAGAAAGCGCAGGGCCGCACGACCGTGGCAGCTCGGCGCGGCGCAACCGACGAAGAAATCCGCGGCGCGCATTTCGACGTGAACGTCGGCATGCTGTTCTCGAATCTGGTGATGTTTTTCATCATCACGACCACCGCGCTCACGTTGTTTGCGCACGGCAAGACGAACATTCAAACCGCCCAGGATGCCGCGCGCGCGTTGGAACCTCTTGCAGGACATCTGGCGTACTTGCTGTTCATGCTGGGCATGGTCGGAACCGGGCTTCTCGCAATTCCGGCGCTTGCCGGATCATCCGCTTACATAGCAGCCGAGATGCTCGCCTTTCCACGACAAGGGCTCGACGAGCGGCCGAATCGCGCGCCGCGGTTTTACGCGGTGCTGACCGCCGGCTTGCTTCTGGGAATCGCGCTGCCCTTTACGCATTTGGATCCCATTCGCGCACTATACTGGTCCGCCGTCTTGAACGGCATCGTCTCCGTGCCGCTCATTTTTTTGGTGATTCGGATCGCAAACAACGCGAAAGTCATGGGGAAGTGGCGCAATTCGCCGGCCGCCAACGCGTGGTCGTGGCTGACCTTCGTCCTCATGGGTTTAGCGGCACTCGCGTTATTCACCGTTTAGTCCACAAATCGAACGGGAAAGCTTGCGCGACCGCAGAACCCGCGCCGCGTGAACCCTTGCGGCGTAATTTTCGATCGCGACGGAACTCTTGTATTCGACGTTCCGTACAACGGCGATCCGCAAGCCGTCGTGCCCGTACCCGGTATGCAGAAGGCGCTGGCCGAGCTCCGTTCGGCGTCGATTCCAATCGCGGTGGTGTCAAACCAAAGCGGCGTCGGCCGCGGCATGATTACGCTCGAGCAAGTGGAGGCGGTCAATCGCCGCGTGGAGGAGTTGCTAGGCCCGTTCGATGCGGTGCTCTTTTGTCCGCACTCACCGGACGTGGACTGCGAATGCCGCAAACCCAAACCGAAGCTCATCGTCGACGCTGCGCGCGCGATGGGCGTCGATCCGGCGTGTTGTGTGGTGATCGGCGACAAGCCGAGTGACGTTGAAGCGGCGGCAAATGCCGGCGCGCGCAGCATCTTCGTGGATAGCGCGTATACTGCGGTGGATGCGGTTAACGCTGTGCTGCGGAACCGACCCAGTAGCTGAGGTCGGGTGACTGAGCCGCAATGACGGCCGGAACGCGCATCCGCGGAATGCGGATCATGGCGCGAATCGCATGCCACGTCGAGGTGACTTTCACGACGTAATGCTGCGTTTCGGCGAAAGGCGGGATTCCGCCGAACTCTTCGACGGCTTTCGGGCCGGCGTTGTATGCGGCGAACGCGAGCTGGTAGCGGTTCGGCTTATTGCGAAAACGCGTCAGCAATCCATACAGATAACGCGCCGCGCCTTGCAGATTCTCATACGGATCGCGCGGGTTCACGTGCAGATTGTCGGCGGTTCCGGGCATGAGTTGTCCAAGCCCGATTGCGCCTGCCCACGAACGCGCATGCGTGTGCCACGCCGACTCCACGGTGACCAGGGCGACCAGCATGTTGGCGTCGATTTTCCAGCGGTCGGCGTTGATCAGCAAATGCTTTGCCAGGGACTGGCTCTGCCAGGCGGGCATCTGCGGATTGATTTTCTGCAGCACGCGAGAATACGCGCGCACGGCGGCAGGATTGCCGGCGGCGGGCGGTTGCGCGGCGAACGCCGGCGAGGCGCTCATTGCGAAAAAAATGAGGAGCAGTCCCGAGGCAAACGGGGCAACAAAACGACGCATTGGCCTGCAGGATACGCCTTTGCCGGGAGGAGCCCTTGTGGAAAATTCCCGAACGCTGCAACCATGAGCCGATTTTCCGGCATGTCGCCACGCGCCAGGCGGGCTTGGGGCCTCGGCCTTATCCTATTCTTTATACTTCTGTGTGGCATGATTGGGTTTTCCGAATGGTGGGCCTACCACGTGAACGTTCCGCATTACGAGCACGCGCATAGCGCCGGAGCGCCACATTAAGCTGGCGGGCAGCGGGAAGCTGCTGCGCATCTTCATCGGCGAGAGCGATCGCCGCGGCACGCAGCCGCTGTATACGGCGATCGTGGAGACTGCGCGCAAGCATGGGCTTTCCGGCGCGACGGTATTCAAAGGTGTCGAGGGGTTCGGCGGGCATTCGGTCGTGCACGCCGCGCGCGTCTTCGATCTTTCAACCGACCTGCCCATCCTGATCGAAATCGTCGACACCGAAGAAAAGATTCGGGATTTCATTCCGCTGCTGGACGACATGGTGCACGAAGGCCTGGTCACGCTGGAAACGGTCGAGATCATTCACTACAAGAGCGGTTCGCCGAAAGAAGCATGACGATCGGTTGGCAATCGCTGCTGGCCGTGCTTGTCGGCGGCGGCATCGGCTCGGTGATTCGATATACGGTCACCTTTGCGATTACGCAGCGGTTCGGTGCCGGCTTCCCGCTCTGGACGTTCATCATCAACATAACGGGAAGCCTGATCATCGGCATCGTCGCCGAAATCACGCAAACGCGCGTTTTTGCCGGCTCTGCGCTGCTGCGCCTGTTCCTGATGACTGGTGTGCTCGGCGGCTACACGACGTTCTCGACGTTTTCACTCGACGCGCTTACGCTGATGCGGGAAGGTGACCAGCTGCTGGCCTTTGCGTACGTTGCCGGAAGCGTCGTGCTCGGCATCGCCGCGGCGTTCGGCGGCGTCGCCCTCGTGCGTGCCTTTTCTTCGGCATAACCCGCATTCTACAAAGGAAAAACACCGAAACACACTAATCGCGGCAACGTAGATTCACCGGAGGAATTACATGTCGCGACGCGTTTCTTTAATCGCATTCTTCGTTGCGGTAGCGCTTGGTGCAGCTCCCGCGGCGGCGCAAACGTCCGCGTCGCCTACGCCAAGTCCGGCTGCAGGGCCGAAGAGCGTGAAGAGCACGCCGCCTCCCAAACCCGCAAAACCGACGCCGACGCCCAGTCCCTCGCCCACGCCCGGACCGCCGTGGTCGGGAATCAAATGGCGTGAAATCGGTCCGGCGCTCCCCGGCGGCCGCGTCGCCGCAGTGGCCGGTTCGGCGAGCGACCCGTATCTGTATTACCTCGGCTCCGCGGGCGGGGGCGTTTGGAAATCGGGCGACGGCGGCGAAACCTGGCAGCCGGTCTTCGAGAACGAGAAAGTCGCCGCTATCGGCGCCGTGACGATCGACCCGAACAATAATGACGTCGTATGGGTCGGCACGGGCGAAGCGAATCCGCGCAACGACGTGAGCTACGGTGACGGCGTCTACAAATCGATTGACGGCGGCAAGACGTTCAAGAACGTCGGCTTGCAGGGCACGCGTCATATTTCGCGCATCGCGGTCGATCCGAAGAATTCCAATCATGTCGTCGTCGGTGCGCTCGGCGACGTTTTCGGTCCGAGCCACGATCGCGGCGTGTACGTCACCTGGGACGGCGGCAAGACGTGGAGCCAAACGCTTTTCGTGAGCGACCAAAGCGGCGCGTCCGATCTGGCGATGGATCCGAACGACGGAAACGTCGTATACGCCGGCATTTGGCATTTCAAGCGCGAGCCGTGGACGTTTACCAGCGGCGGTACGGACGATGGTCTGTACAAGTCGACCGACGGCGGAAAAACGTGGACGAAACTCACCGGACATGGACTGCCGACGGGCATCACCGGGCGCATCGGCCTGGCGATCGCGCCGAGCGACACCAAACGCGTCTACGCGCTGATCGAATCGAATCAGGGCATTCTGTGGCGTTCCGACGATTCCGGCGCGAATTGGACGATGGTTTCTAACGACACGCTCGTCGACCAGCGCCCGTTCTATTTCTCGCACATCGGCGTCGATCCGAAAGATGCGAATAAAGTTTACGCCGTCTCCGAAATGCTGGCGCTGTCGACCGACGGCGGCAAGAAGTTCAAAGCGATCGCCGATCAGGTCCACGTCGACTATCACGCGATCTGGATCGCACCGAACAACGGTAACCGCATCATCATCGGTGCGGACGGCGGCATTGCAACCACGGTCGACGGCGGCGATCATTGGAACTTCGGACGCAACATTCCGATCGGCGAAGTCTATCACATCGGGTATTCGAACGAGAATCCGTACTGGGTCTGCGGCGGCTGGCAAGACAACAGCGCCTGGTGCGGCCCGAACAATTCGCTCGATCCGTCGGGTCTGCTGAATAAGTATTGGATTCAGGCGACCGGCGGCGACGGCGAGTGGGCGCTGCCCGATCCGATCGATCCGAACTGGCTGTGGGCCGACTCGGAGAACGGCGTCGTCACCGTCTATAATAAGAAGACGCGCGACACCATTTTCGCGATGCCCTACATCGAACGGTCGCTCGGCAACTACAATCTCTCGCTGGCCAAGTACCGTTTCAACTGGGATTCGCCGATTGCGTTCGCGCCGTGGAACGGACACATCGCCTGGGTCGGCGGTGACGTCATCTTCCAAACGACCGATCGCGGCATCCATTGGAAAGTCATCAGCCCCGATCTCACGCTGAATCTGAAATCCCATCAGCAGCCGTCGGGCGGACCGCTGGTGCACGACGTTTCGGGTGCCGAATATTCCGACACCATCATCTACATCGAGGGCTCGACGCTGCGCAAAGGTGAGATTTGGGTCGGCACCGACGACGGTCTGGTGCAACTTACGCGCGACGGCGGCAAACAGTGGACGAACGTGACCCCGCCGGGTGTTCCGCCGTACGGGCGCGTCGAAACCGTTGCGCCTTCGACGATTTCGGACGGCACGGCGTACGTCAACATCGACCGCCATCGTTCGGGAGACTTCAAACCGTATCTGTTCGTGACGCATGACTTCGGCAAGCATTGGGCGTCCATCGTCAACAACTTGCCGCAGGATCAGTACGTGCGCACAGTGCGTCAAGACTTGCACGATCCGCGCATCGTGTACGCCGGTACCGAAGCCGGACTGTGGATTTCGTTCGACGGCGGCGGGAACTGGCACGATTTTCGCAACGGCATGCCGACAGTCTCCGTGCGCGACATTCGCATGCAGCCGGCGTGGGACGATCTGATGATCGCCACGCACGGGCGTTCGCTCTACATCATGGACGACATTCGCGCTCTTCGGATGCTGCCCAACGGTCAAGGGCGGCCGTTCGTGCTCGCGCCGCGCGTTTCGTACAACTACAACCTGCATTCGGACGACGAAGGCATCTACAACGACTACTCCGGAAATAATCCGCCGTTCGGCGCGATCGTCACGTACTATCTGCCGCAAGAGATCAAGCCGGCGCCGGAGATTCAAATTCTCGACGAGCACATGCACGCAATTCGCACGATTAAGGGTACGCACAAAGTCAACGGCAAAGACGTGCCGCGGCTGAGCAACAAAGTCGGCATCAATCGCTACGTGTGGGACTACCAAATCGACGGACCGGTGAAGTGGTTCGGTGCTGCGAAACCGAGCTACCAGGGCCCGGACGAGGGACCCGGAGTGCCGCCCGGGCGCTACTACGTGCGCATGGCTGTCGCCGGCAGAACGTACACGCTGCCGTTTACGGTGAAGGCCGATCCCGACACCAAGTTCACGCAGGCCGAATTCGAAGCATCGTATGCGTTTGCCAAGAAGTATCTGCGGCAGTTCTCGGTCATCGACACGATGCTCAACGCGCTCGACTCGGTGAAGAAAGAACTGAACGGCGCGAAGACCAACGCCAAGATCAAGAGCAACGGTGCGCTGCAGCAACAGATCGCCTCGGCGCTCGCGCAGCGCGAATCGATCTTCAACGAACTCACCGCCGACTACCACAACGACGAAGACTCCATACAGCGTCCGGGAGCGCTGCGCGAAGATTATCAAGGCTTGGGCTTCTTCGGGCAAGGCGTCGTCACGCCGGCCGTGCGCGACTATGCAAACCGCGTGGAGGCGGCATATCGCGCGATCGTTCCACGCTATAACGCGTACGTTCGGTCGCTCAATTCCATCAACGCAGGGCTCAAGAGCGCGGGTTTGAAGACCCCGTCTGCCTCGGAGGTAACCCCGTAGTGTTCGCTTCCCTCGTTCTCGCCGCGGCGGTTAGTGCGCCGTACGGCAATCTCAAGTGGCGTTCGGTCGGACCCGCCGTCGCCGGCGGACGCGTTCCGGCCGTAGCCGGAACCGATAGCGATTCGGACCTGTATTACATCGGTGCCGCGGGCGGCGGCGTGTGGAAAACGGACAACGCAGGCGCGACGTGGACGGCCGTGTTCGAAAAGGAACCGGTGTCCGCAATCGGCGCCGTGACAATCGATCCGACCAATGAAAACGTCGTGTGGGTCGGTACGGGTGAAGCAAATCCGCGTAACGACGTCAGTTACGGCGACGGGATTTACAAAACGACGGACGGCGGCAAGACGTGGACGAACGTCGGCTTGCACGATGTGTGGAGCATCTCGCGCATTCTTGTCGATCCGAAGAATCCCAACCACGTAATCGCCGGCGCGTTCGGCGATCCGTTCAAAGACAGCGACGCGCGGGGCGTGTACGTGACTGACGACGGCGGCAAGACGTGGAGCAAGACGCTGTACGTCGGTCCGCAGACCGGCGCAGCCGAACTCGAGATGGATCCGAACGATCCGAGCATCATCTACGCGAGCATGTGGCAGTTCCGCCGCGAGCCGTGGAC
>DATGJX010000266.1:0-27651 GCA_035294905.1 Vulcanimicrobiaceae bacterium
TGATCGAGGTGAAGCACTTGCAGGAGGTTGCCTTGATCGGTCGGCGAGCCCAGTGAAATCGGACTTCCGCTGCTGTCCGTGATCTGTACTTGGTCCGTGCCGGCCACGAAGCCGATGTTGAACGTCGAGTCGCCCGCAGCGTGCACGGCGCTGTTGATATTCGCAAGAATCGTGCTCAGCGACTGACTCGAGACGTCATAGTTGACGGACACGCCGTCGACGGTGACGGACCCTTGCGCACCGGTGCCGTTCGACGGCGTAACCGAGGCCCACGAGTCTACAAGCGGAACGTTCAAACCATTGGCGGTCGTTCCGGGTATTGCATCGAGTTCGGAATGACCGACGTTCGAGGCGCCCGTAACTTCCGTAGCGGTCGCGAGCTGCGTGGAAAGGATGGTGTACGTACCGGGGACGGCGTTTCCGCCGGCGATACCTACGGCCGTTGCGAAAGCCGAATTACTCGACGTTGCCGAGACCGCGTTCCACAGGTCCGGCTGCGAGAGCGCCGTCAGCGCGTTCTGCACCGACGCGAGAAGATTGTTGATCGTGATCAGTTCCGCGTTCTGCGCGTTGACCGTTGCGATCTGCGCCTGAAGCCCGGCAACCGGCGCGAGCGTCAGCGACGTGAGTTTCTCGATAATCGAGTTATAGTCGATTCCGGAGACGATGCCCGGAAACGAAACGGGAGGCACATTGGTGCCGGGAATGCTTGAAAGATTCGACATTGCGTTTAGGCGCTCCGATCCAGTGTGACGCCGTTCTCCTTGTCGAAGAACTGCGCGATTTGCACCATTACCTCAGCCGGAATCTGCGCAATCTCCTGACCCGTCGATGGATCCGTGAAGACGGTTACGATCATGTTCGGATCGTGCTCGACGCGATAACTCACATTGACAGTCGCCGGTTTCGGAGCTCCGTCGGCGCCGAATATCTTGGCGACGACAGGTGAAAGCACGCCGGTATTCTCGACGTGCGGTGCATCTTGCAGCACCGGCTGTGCTGCTTCTGTTTGGCCGCCCTGTGACGATGCCACCGGCGGCGCCTGCTGCTGACCCGCCTGAGCGGTTCCAACAACCGGAACGTCCATGTTACGCCTCCTGCTCTTCCTTATTTCGGCTGTTCCGGAAGGCCATTTTAGGCGTGGACCCGCGCTTGCTGGGCTGCGGCGTAGGCCTGAACCGTCGCGCGGAGCGCCTCGTGCGGTTGCTGCCACGCCGCCGGGCGGGCACCGTGCATCCAGGCATCACCAAGCGCTACGGCGATTGAGTCCGCCGAGCACGGATCCGCGACCCATGCGGACGAGCCCCAAATGTCCGCAGCACGGCTTTCCTGCGCGAGCACAAGTGCGCAGCCCTCGGCACACGCCTGCGCGACCCGGCTCAACCCGTACGAAATCCATGCCGCGTCCGCGTAGACGCGGGCGCTGCGATAGAGCGCCTTGGCCATGGCGGCATCGACCTCAGGAATGAAAACGACCCGCTCGCCGGCGATGGTCAGCAGCCGATGGTAGTACGGGATATCGACGATTGGGCCGGCCAAGACCAGCGGCAGCCCCGCTTGGGCGGCGGCCCGCACGACCAGATACTGATTGTTTCGCGACTCGACCGGCGCATGCACCAGGACAAACTGTCCGGTTCCCGCCACGGATGCGGCGCGTTCGGCGGACTGCGTCGTATCCAGATGCGGGCTCCCGTAAACGGCAGGCGCTTTGCATCCCAGTCCGCGCAAGAACGCTTCTTCCGCCGGGCCGCTCACAATCAGGGCATCCACACGCTCCAGCAGTTCTTTTAAAGCGGCTTCGTAGCCCGGAAACGGTTCTTGGCGCCGCGGGCTTACGCCGGCAGCTTCCAGTCGCCGCAGGCGCAGCATCTCGAGATATTCGCAGAGGTCGGTTTCGTCGTGGCACATTTGAAGCAGGCTCGGAACGATCCGCGTGCCCCATGCACCTTGCGCGCACACGTCGACGAGCGACGGAGTAAGAACGACCGGTACGCCGGCGTCGCGTGACGCGCCGAGCGGCGCGAGCAACTGCCCAGCATTGACCGCAGCGAACGCGTGCACGAGATCGTACGAGCGAATATCGAACGCCTCGGACGCGCCGCGCACGTCGGCGTGAAAGCCTTCGTCTTGCAGCAGCCGCGCAAGAACACGTGCATCGTCGCCGTCCGCATCGCGGTTCGTGCGCCAGTCCTCGCGAAGCACGAGTAAAATGCGTCCTGAGGAGCCGCCGACCGGCTCGATGCGCATGACACCCTCGGGACGCAACGATTGCGGGGCGTCGCATTCGACCGCGAAACGGCGAACGACCGGCGTCTCATCGTGATCGAAGGAGAACGTGACGATGCGCGGGATGGGCTGAGCGACGTCGACAACATGTTCACCGACCTGCGCGTCGAGCGAAATGCGTACCGACGCCCCGCAAGCGTGATGCGATGCCGCCGCGATGGAGACGTCGCATCGATCATCCTGCGTTGCGCGGAAGATGTCGACGCCGTACCAGCGGCGTGCGAGCGCGTTCATCTCGGGAGTCTGCAAATCGGCACGCACGGCCGTAGCGTAACGATTGAGCATGACGGCGCCAAGGGACCCGTACGCATCGCGAATGTGCACGAACCGCTCGTCCGCAAAGCGCGCGGAGTACACATACGGCGCAGCGTCGGTCAGTACGCCCTCGTACGGCGCGGCGCCGAGGAACCGCGCCGCTCGCGCGGTTTCAACCACAGAACTGTGCGCTGCATCGCCGAACACGCGAATCGTTTCTCCGGTGAATTGCCGCCCGAGTGTCAACGACTCTATCCACGGGAGCAGCAGTCGTTCGATACGTTCGGCAACGCGGAAGTCCAGCAGCCCGGCGACCGCGTGCGGCCAAACGAACGGCGAATTTTCGCGCTGCTCCAGTTCCGCGCCATGTACCAGAATACAAGGAACGACCGCAATGCGATCGCCCGCCGCGAACGTGAGATCAACAGAGACGCCCGAGGAAACCGCCTCCAGCCGCGCGGCGCAGAGCGCCGGCGCTTTGACGAGATCGCCGACTAATTCTTTGCCCGTCCAACATACCAGCGCGGGATGATCGCGATGCGTTCTCACACGGCGGCTTCCACTTGCAACAAACGGCGGAGCGCGCTCGGACTACGGTCCTCGATTTCAGCGACGTGCCGCAGCGCTGCAGCGTCGAATCCTTGCAGCCACGCTTCAACCGCATCTTCATCGCAGACTTCCACGTCCGCAACGCGTCCAAGATCGAGCCCTTCGCGCAGAGCAAGGCGCTCCAAGCGCTGACCGATGGTCAGTGCGGAAAGGTCGCCGGCTGCGGCGACCGCCAGCATCACGGCATGCTCTGAGGTAAACGCGCGCATATAACGTCGCGCAAACGTGCCGACCTCGTTCCAATCACGCTCGTCGCGCACGACTGCAGCGAACACTAAATCGTACGATCGTTCGGAAGAGTCGGCTGCGCCTTCCGAAGCGGGCAGCGGGACATAGTGGCGCGATCGATCGAAGCCGCGGCAAATGGCCGGCGCGGGCAGGTAGCCTTCGTCGGCTCGTTTCGGCGGCATTTGCCATTTCTCCGCAAACTTTTCCCAGTTCTCGCGCATCGTCGCGGTCCAGTCTACGTTGTTTGCGGCAAACGTTTGCGAGCCGAAGTGATGAATGAACACGTCGTCGCAGACCTGAATCGCGTAGCCCGCAGCTCGAACGCGCAGGCAGAAATCGTCGTCTTCGAAATTGCCGACGCCGAACCGTTCATCGATTCCGCCGACTTCCTCAATCACGCGCCGGTCGATGCAAAGACACAATCCGATCGCGCGATCCGTCATGTATCCGCGTCCGCGGAATCGCTGCGTGCGCTGCGCCGCATAGCGGTGCATCTCTTCCAGCGTTTGGTATCCGGCATCGAGCACGATTTGGTCTCCGGCGACCTTGTTGCTGCGGGGCGCCGAAACGCCCAAACCCGGAATGCGATCGAACGCGCTCAGCAAGCCGCCCAGCCAACCGTCTGTGACGATGACGTCGTTGTTGAGCAGCACGACGTACTCGCCGCAAGCCGCAGCCATTCCTTGATTGTTCCCGCCGGCATAGCCGCGGTTCGTGCTGTTATAGATGACGCGGACGTCGGAGATTGTGCGCAGCCACTGCACCGTCTCGTCGTTCGACCCGTTGTCGACGATGATGACTTCGTATTCGCCGGAGGTATGCGCTCGAATCGATTCGAGGGCCATTTTCGTGAACTGCGGCGCGTTCCAGCTCAGCATGATGATCGAAACCAAGCCCTTGCGCCGCCGAGGGGAATCGGCCAACCGTTCTTCGGCAGCGGCGGGATTCTGCGCAACCGCTCGAGCGATCGGCAGACCGTGAACGCGTTCGAATTCCGCATCGGTGCATTGCTCGGGAACGCGCGCAATCGCTCTTCCGGCCCCGCGTATTCCGGCTCGAAACTCTAGACCGCGGACCAGGAAATCCGCGATCGCACCATCGAGTGTAGGAAAATCGTTCAAGCGATGGTGCTGTGGGAATTTGCGCAGCGAGAGCAGCGTACAACGTGCGTCCGCGGCAAACGGCGTGACGTTTTCAGCAAGCGGCAACTGCGGCGAAAACGTTGACGCACCGACGCCGCTGCGCCATTCGACCTGACGAATCAATTCGTCGAGCCAGTTCGGCTCGAGTTCGCATCGCACGTCGACAAGCGCCAGATACCGGTCGCCCCTCAACTCCATCTCCTGTCGTACCGTGCCGACGGCGCAGGAAGCGTCGACCCACAGGATGCGTTCGATCGGTGAAGCGTTCGCGCGTAGAGTGCTCTCGAACGCCGCATCGCTTATTCGACGCGCGTCGCCGTGACAAACGATCGTCGTCTTCGGCAACGCCGATACATCGAGCAGCACATTGCCGCGCGGCACGCGCCGTAAGCGAGTGATATTCAATTAAGCCAGCGCTTCTTCCGCGACCCGCCTTGCGTCGCCCAAACGCCCCAAACGCAGGTACAGGGCGCCGAGTTCCACCGAGGCACGTTGTTTTGCCGCCGGCAGCAATTCGCGCAATGCCGCTTCTGCATCAGTTATGCGGCCCAGCGTTTCCAGCAATGAGGCGCGGATGAATTTGGCGTCGGTATTCTGCGGATTCAGCGTCGCGGCCCGCTCGACGGCGGCTAACGCAGCTTGCGGCCGCCGCAATTCACGCAGAAGCGCAGCTTGGAGAATGCATGCACTTTCGCTGAGCGCGACGCCGCGCTTCTCAACGTCCTCGAGTACCTGCGCAGCTTCTTCTTTGCGGCCCAGATTCGCGCACGCGATTGCCGCATAATATGCCAGACCTTGGTGAGAAGGCGCGAGCGCAAGGCCGCTGCGAGCCGCTTGCACCACTTCGTCGAATGCGCCGCGTGTAAGCGCTTCGTGGGCCTGCTTGAGAAACTCGCCCGCTTGTCCGCGATTTGCGTACAGCGCAGAAAGCGCGTTGCGAATTTCCGGCGACTCCGGCTGACGCGCTTGCGCCGCAAGGAGAAACTGCTCGCCGTCGCTCCAGCCATTTCGCTGCGAAACCGCCGCCGCGGCAAGCAACATGTTGCCGGCCACTTGGTCGGAGCAGTTTGCGTGCTCACGCTCGATGAGCGCGAGCGCTTCGCGCTCTTTCTTGTAGCGCAGCAGAAAATTTCCGTACTGCAGTATGGACTGCTCGTCGCGAAAATCTTCGTACACGCCGCGAAAATCGCGTTCCGCTTCGCTCAACCGTCCGAGCCGTTCGAGCGCCGTCGCGCGATTGATGCGCAGCGGCTGCACTTTCGGACGATTTGCGACGCCGCGATCGAACCACTCGAGCGCGGAGGCAAAATCGTTTTGCGCCATGTACGTTCCACCGATTTCGCATTGCGCTTTCCAGACCGGCACCTCGTCGTCGACGACGAACTGCTTTGCCAGATGTTCTGCGTCTGCAATGGCCTTCTCGTACATTTCTCGCGCCTCGTCCAAGCGGCTCAGCGCAACGTACGCCTTCCCGGCGGAAAAGTGCCCGTTCGCATATCGCGGTGCGAGTTTCAAACACTCGAGCGCGTAGGCAAGCCCTTTTTCGGGCTCGTTCTTGTGCTCGGTGTAGATGTCCGCGAGCGTCTGCAGGCCGTTCGGCGTAAACGCGCGCAAACCGTGTTTTTTGCACAGCTCCCACATCCGCTGAAAACCTTCGATGCCGCGATCTTGATCGCCGCCCAAGTGCGCGGTCATGCCCAGGTTGTACCAGTGAAATGGCTCTTCGGGATCCGCCTGCAGCGAGGCTTCCACGATCTCCATGTTGCGCGCATACTTGTCGCGATCGTTGACCACGTCGCTCAAATATCCGTGATGGATGATCTTGATCGGCGCGGTTACGCCCGAGAGCCCGATGGAAGAGTCGTCCCAGCTCGGAAATTCATGGATATTCCCGTGAAAGCGGATGCGCTCGTGGTTCGGAAAGAGTCTGACGATCGCGTGCGAGACGTTGCCCCCGCCGCGGTATTTATCGGACGCATTGATGCAGCGCAGCCATACGCCCATGTTATAGGCAGGGGCGCTCTTGATCTGCAGCAGCGCGGCCTTGGACTCGGGTAACAGTTCCTCGTCCGCATCGAGTTGGAAGATCCAGCGCTTGGTCGCCATTTTCAGCGACTCGTTGCGGGCCCAGGCGAAGTCGTTGCGCCATTCACGCTGCTCGATACGCGCGCCGAATTTCTGCGCGATCTCTATCGTGCGATCGGTCGAACCGGTATCGACGATATTGATCTCGTCCACGACATCGACCGCGCTTCGCAGGCACTGCTCCAGGAAGCGTTCTTCGTTTTTGACGATCATGCACAAGCTGATGCCGGTAGCGCGCTGCGGCCAATTTGCAGGCGGCGACGGCAATCCGAACGGCGGCGCAGCGGCGCTCTGAAGCGCCGGCGAACTCGCGGGACGGCGAGCCTTCACGCGTATGGGCATCGGTCTTATTTTCGGCCGCTCAAACAAAAAACAAGAGCCCGCCGAAGCGGGCCCTTGCTTGTTCCTGGTCTTTTACCGGTATTAGCGGAACAGGCCGAGGACAGATTGCGCGTTCGCGTTCGACTGCGCCAAGACCGACGTACCAACTTGGACGAGGACTTGGAGCTTCGTGAACTCCGTGGTCGCTTGACCCACGTTGAGGTCGCGAATCGCCGATTCGGACGCTTGCAGGTTGACGGATGCGACGTTGTCGTTGTTCGCGTCTTCGTTGAGGCGAACGATGACCGCACCGAGCTGTGCGCGCTGTTGCAGCAGCGTGTTGAGCGCGTTGTCGATCTGGCCGGTCGCATCTTCCGCCGCGAGCACGCCCGCCGACGTATTCGCAACGTTGATGTTGGAGATACGCAGGGTCTGCGCGTTCGTCGCCTGGATGCCGATCTGCACGGTGTCGCCTTCGTCGGCGCCCGATTGAATCGTCAGCGGACCGGCGGCCGAGCTGCTTGCGGCAACTGCCTGGCTGACCTTGATGTACGAGGTCGTGCCCGCATCGGCTGCCGTGACGTTACCGACGGTGACCGTGACGCCGTCCACCGTGACCGACGTATTGGCATTGACCGTTCCGAGATCCGTCGCCGTACCCGTCGAGCTGGAGTAAAACTGCACGTCGACCGCAACCGTCGTGCTGTTCACGTTGATGACTTGCAGCTCGATCGTACCGTCCTGAGCACCCGTGGCAGCCGTCGTGTCGAAGCCTGCCGTCGCCGAAATGCTGGCGATGAGGTTGCCCGGATTGTCCGGGAGGCCGACGCCCGCCGAGGCAAGCACGGCGTTCGAGGTGATGTTGAACGACGCATCGACGTACGGCTGGAATCCGGCATGGCTGCCGTCGAGCAGCGGCTGACCGTTGAAGTTCGTATTCTGCGAGATACGGTTGACTTCGAGGACCAGCTGCGAAATTTCGTCCTGCAGATTCTGGTTGTCCGACGGACTGTTGATCGAGCTGGAAGCTTCGACCGTCAGGCTGCGGATGCGCTGCAGAATGTCGGTTTCCGTGGAGAGCGCGCCGTCCGCGACTTGCGCCGCGTTGTTCGCGTCTTGCACGTTTTGGGAGGCCTGCTGGAACGCGTCGACCTGCGTCTGCAGGTTGGTCGCAATTGCGAGACCGGACGGATCGTCAGCAGCGCTGTTGATGCGCAAGCCGCTGGACAGCTGCGCAACCGTGTTCTTGAGAGCTTCCTGGTTGTTGTTCAGGTTGTACTGAACTTGGTTGGCCAACAGGTTGTTGGCGATACTCAGACCTTGCATGTTTCCTCCATGATTAACACGCGTGTGCTAATGACTAGTCGGGGGAGACTTCCTGTCCCCTTCCATCTTGATATCGGCGCACCGGGATAGGACTTTAGCCCTTTACTCGCTCTTTTTCGCTGGTTTTTGCGATTTTTTTCGCGGCTGCAGCGCAGCCCGCGTGACGACCGGAGCGCCCGCGGCGACGGGCGCGCCCGCAGCGGCAGCAGAGCGGTTGCTGCGCTGAATTTCTTCGTAAATCTCGGAACGGTGAACCGCGATTTCGCGTGGAGCCTCGATGCCCAGTTTGACCTGGTCCCGGTCAACGGCGACGACAACGACGCGGACGTTGTCACCCACCATAATGGACTGGTTGACTTTCCGGCTCAGGACCAACATCGCGATGCCCTCCTTGGCTTATTTTTTGGTGGGTTCTACGCCGGCTGCGCGGTGCCTTGCGCCTCCAGGTGCTTGCGCGGTATTACCGTGCGCACCGAGTAGGGGGAATTCTCCAGCATGACCTGGCGAGCCCGGCGCGTCTTCAAGTTGATGATGACGGGCGCCATGAGGTTCATGGTCATTTCTTCGGCGTCTTTGGTGACGACGACCACGCAAAGGATGGTGAAGTCCTCGGCGCCGCGCACGTCCAGCGCCTCCGTGGCGTAGGCCGGCATGCGGGGCTCGTAGTCCGGGAAGATTTGCCACGGGTCCGCCACGGGCAGCGCGAGCTTCGGGTCGTCGACGGACTGGAGCCAGATGAAGCTCGGCTGCTCTGCAAGCGAGAGCGCGAGAAACCGCCGCTGATCCGCAAAACCCGGCAGGCCCCATGGAAACTCGAACAGGTCCGTTTCCGCGAACGTCACCTCGCCGAAGCGGCTGGTTTCGACCGTCATCATGCGCGGCGACTCCATCGTGGACTGCATCCTCCTTCAGACTCCTCTTCTATCGCGAATTTATTGTAGATAGTCGAAGAGCGTTTTGCTCTCCAGACGCGTTGTGGTGCCGTACGCTGCCTGCAGTGCGGTCTGCGTCTGCGAGAACTGCGAGATCACCTTTGCAATATCGGCATCCTCGATGCCGGACTGTACCTGCGTATCGTTAACAACCTGTGAATTGGCCGCCGTTCCGAGGGCCGACAGTGTCTGCAAGCTGCCGCCGATCGCCGCGCGCGTCGAGAGCATTGCTTGCGTCGCGTTGTCGATGTCGCCGAGTTGCGTCGACACCGTCGTGGTGAGGTCCGCCTGCGACTGAAGCCCGAACGCCTCGACGAAATTGCCCGCAGCGCCGCCGGGCGGTGTCGTCGCCGTGTCACCGACTTGAAATGCTCCGTTCGAGGTCAAGCTGAGCCGCTGCGACTTGTAATCGAAACTCGCAGTCACGCCCGTTTGGGCGGTCACCGCGTTAATTGCGGCCAGTACGGCCGGCATCGTCGAGCCCGCGGGTATCGTTACCGTTACGCCGTTGCTTCCCGTTTGGGGCGATGTGATGACGATGCTGGTGTTGCCGGCGCCGTCAGGCGTGAGCGCCGTCGACAACACTCCCGGCGTATTGATCGGCGTCGCCGGAGTGAGTGAGGTGTTTACGCTGTTGACGCCGTTTGCGCTTTCCGATATAACGGTACCGTTTTGGATCGTGTTGCGCAGCGTGATGAGCGTTTGGAAAATATCGGGTGACCCGTCAGGGGCGTTGTAATTGAACGCTTGCTGCATCGTCACCGACGTCTGCACCGACTCTCCGCCGAAAAGCTGCTCCGTCTGCCCGCTCGAATTGCCGTTGAACGTCACGCTCGAAACCGGTTGCCCATTGGCGGTCACCGGCGCTGTGCTGCCGCCCGAAGTTCCCGCGAAGACGTACTCGCCTCCGTATTTGGTGTTCGCGACGCTGATCGCTTCGTTCAGCAGCGTGTCGACTTGCGATGCCAGCGCCGCCTGCTGCGTGGAATTCGTGAACCCCGAGCCGGCTTGTACGGCGATGCTGTGCGCGCTCTGCATGATGTCCGTCAGCGTGCTCAGGGCGCCGTCCACCGTCGTCAGTTGCGCGGACGCGTTCTGAATGTTCGACGATTCCTGATTCTCGCCGGCGATGGAAGCCCGTACTTCCAAGTCCTGCGCGATGAGCGTGGGATTGTCCGACGGCTCGTTGAGCTGCTTGCCCGACGAGAGCTCCTGTCCGTACAGTTGCTGCTGCACCACCAAATTGTCGATGGCGGCGGTCTGTGCCTCGTAGATCGTTGAAGTCGCGATACGCATTGCCGTTTAGCCTCCTTGCATTCCCACATTAGTGACCGGCACCCAGCGAGGTGATGACGGTGCTGAGCATCGAGCTGAGCACGTTCATCGACTGCGCCGTTGCTTGATAAGCAGTTTGGAACTTGATGAGGTTCTGCGTCTCCTCATCGATGTTGATACCGTCGATGCCCTGACGCACGTTGTCGATATTCTGCGTCAAGTTCGTTTGCGACGCCGACCCGGAGATCGCGGTCTGCGCGTCCGTTCCTATCTGCGAGACCGTGTTGCCGTAATACTGACCGAGCGTTTGGGTTTGCGCCGAAGTGATCGACACGGGTCCGGGGTGCGCGTTCGCAAAGTTGGCGGTGAACGATTCCTGACCGGTCACCGGATTGAAGCTGACTGCCGAAACGACGACGTTCTCTTGCGGAGCGCCGCCGCCGGGTGTGGCATCGACCGTGAGAACGTCGCCGACGCTCACATTGTTGACGCCCGCCGGAAGCGCGACGGTCTGCGAGCCCGCGGCAATGGGCCCGGCGACCGAGGTCTGCAGCGCCGGCACGCCCACATTTGACGAGAACATTTGCATGAGCGCGTTTGCGCCGCTGTTGTCGTTCGCGCCGAACGCGTTCGTACTGTTCTGATTAACGCCGTTGATACCGGACGCGCCAAGGGCGCTCAATATGCCGGCACCGGTGGCCGGCGTATCGGTGATCGTGAAGTCGGAGGTCGGCGGATTCGAGCCCTCCGCTGCGCGATGCACGAGGTCCGTGTTCACCGGATCGCGCGTGAAGACGATGTTCTGACCGGACGCATTGAATGAAGCGGTTACGCCGAAATGCTGGTTGTTGAAATCGCTGATGAACGCATCGATCGACGTGTCGGTCGTATTCGTGTTGTAATTGAAGTTTTGCGTGACGCCGTCGACGGTCACCGAAAGCGTGCCGCTCGTGCCGCCCGCGCCCGGCGGGTTTGCCAGCGCGCCGTAGCCGTTGATTGCAGCGGACGTATCGACCGTGTTGTTCGCGGAGTTCATGCTCGTCACGAGCGTCCCCGCCGCCGTCGAGGCCAACGCGACCGGCAACTGTGATGGATCGGTGATACCGACTTTGATATTGCCCGCCGAAATCGGCAGCGAACTGACGATCGGCTGAAACAGCGCGGTGCCTGCAACGCCGTTCTGATCGTAGCCTGCCTGCGTAATGCGATTCACTTCGTTTGCCATCGAGGAAGCGAAGTTGTCGAGCTGCTGTCCGTAAACCGTCAGTTTGTTGTTGTACAGATCCGCAAACGCGGCGAGCTGACCGCTGCCGAGCGGGATGCCGGGAGCGTTCGCAGCGGCAGGCGGATTGCTCGCGAAGTCGATCTTGAAGGACGGCGCACCGTTCGAAGCAACGCCCACCACGGGCGGCGCAAGATGGTATGCCACCGTGTCGTTTACGAGCGCCTGTCCGTTGACGGTAACCAGCGTCGATCCGTCGGGTTGAACCGAGGTCTGCGTCGAAATGTATTGCGAGAGCTGATCGATGAGGTTGTCGCGCTGATCCATGAACGTGTTCGGGTTGTCGCCGACTGCAGTCGACGCGCGAATCTGTCCGTTGAGCGAGGCAATCTGGTCCAGGATGCCGTTCACGGTGCTGACGGCTGACGACGCCTGCTGCATCACCTGACTCTGTTGCTGGTTAATCGTGTTCGACGCCGCGTTCAGGGCCTGCGTAAGCGCTTGCGCCGAAGAAAGCACGTTCGCGCGCGCGCTCGTAGAATTCGTGCCGACCTGGTCGACGAGCTGGCCGACCGCAGTCTGAAAGGCGCTGTAGTAGGAACTGATGCCGTTGTTCGGTTCGCCCAGCGACGCTTGCAGCGCGTTCAACTGATTCTGCTCGACCGTGTAGTAGTTTTGCGAAGCCGAGGCGCCGCGGAAGAGCTGGTCGTACGAATTGTCGTGGATGCGCTGAACGGACTCGATGATCGACCCGTTGCCGAACGTGCCTCCGCTGATGTTCGCGTCTGCGAACGGCGAACCTGAAACCGGGGACATCTCCGTGATGTCGACCACTTGGCGCGACGCGCCGGGCGTGTTGACGTTCGCGATGTTGTCGGACGTGATGTCCGCCGCGTTTTGGAACGTGGCAAGCGCATTCCCGAGCAACCCAAGCCCAAAGAAACTCGCTAAACCGCTCATACTTTATTACTCACTAAGACGCTGGCGCCCGGAGGTGCGACGTAGCCGCGGCGCTTGTAGACGCCGGTGCGCTCCGTCGCTTGTTCTTGGAGCCGGTGCGTGACGTTGACCAGGCGCTGCAGTCCCGCCACGATGAGTGACTTGTTGTTCGAAATGGTGATGCCGAGCGCTATCGAGCCGTGCGTCAGCTCGGAGAGGGTGCGCTGAAGATACGGCGAGACGTGCCGCGGCGCATAGCGGCACACTTGCTGCAGCGACATCTGTCCGAATCCACGCGCCTGCATGCCGCGGCGCTTCGAACATGCCTGCTGGTGCGCGATACGTGCCGAATTGAGCCAGCGATCCGACTCGAGTATCGCCTGAGGCGATCCGTCCACCAGAACTTTTGTGAGATGCACGGCCGCCGCGTTGAGACGCTGCAGCGCCGCGGATTCCTCACGCAGCGCAATGCCGAACGCTTCCCATGAATCCGCTCTGGGTGCACTTGCCTGCGGCTGCGGAACAGTTGCGATCATGGTTCCAACTCCGAGGGAATTTGGGTCTTTGATTCGCGCGATGCATCGGAGAGAACGCTCTGTTTGAGCTGCTCTTCGAGCACTTTGGCGATGCCGAACGAGCCGCTTTTTGCCATTTGCTGCGAGCGCTGGTCGTCGAGCATGGTTTGAAACGTCTCCTCCGCGTTTGACTCCTTGCCGAAGATCGATTCCTTCGGCACGGTGTCTCGCATCGCGCTGAACAGCATGTTCAGAAAGACGCCTTCGAGCTGCGTAGCCGCCGTGTGCAGGCGCTCGAGCGCCGCCTGCTGCTGCGCAGAGTACTGCGCCTGCTGAGCCTGTCGAAGGGGATCGATACTCATCACTGGATCTCCAGATCAGCCTGCAGCGCGCCGGCTTGACGGAGCGCCTGCACGATGGCGATGAGATCGCGTGGCGTTACGCCCATCGTGTTGAGCGCGCGCACTACCGACGAAAGCGTCGCGGCGCCGGAGATGAAGGTCAGCTGCTTCTTCTCTTCGCTCACGTTGACGCGGGTATTGGTTTGCGAACCGCCGCCGCTCGTGCTGAACGGAGAGGGTACGAATTTATTCTCTTGCGTGATGGTAATCGAGAGGTTGCCGTGAGCGATGGCGCAAGGCGCGAGTTTGATGTCGCCGCCGAACACGATCGTGCCGGTGCGCTCGTTCATGACGACCTTCGCCAGCTCGTCCTGCGTGAGCGATACGTCGCTCGCGTCAGCGAGAAACTGCACGGGATTGTTGCGGTACGAGGGCGGCAGCGTGATGTGCACGGTCTCCGCGTCGAGTGCGCCGGCAGTTCCGCCGCCGAATTGGCGATTCAGCGCGCTCGCAAGGTTCGCTGCGGTCTTGAAGTCCGGCGTCGTCAGCACGTAGTTGAAGCCGTCACCGTTTTGAATAGGCGTCACCATGTCGCGCGCGATAATCGCGCCGTTCGGAATCCGTCCGGCCGTCGGGTGATTCTTCGTTGCGCTCGTTGCGTCGAATCCGGCCGTGAAGCCGCCGATGGAAATCGGACCTTGCGCGGTTGCGTACACCAAATCGTTCGCGGCCTTCAACTCGGTCATGATGAGCGTACCGCCCTGAAGGCTGGTCGCATCGCCCATTGCCGATACAGTTACGTCGACGTTGTCGCCGGAGTGTGCGAACGGCGGCAACGTCGCCGTAACCATGACCGCGGCAACGTCGCGTGTCCGTACTTCGTTGCTCGTGGTCGAGAGGCCGAACGATTGCAAAACATTTTGAATGGTCTGGCTCGTGAAGATGACGGACGTCGAATCGCCCGTGCCGTTGAGGCCCGAGACGATGCCGTAGCCCACGAGCTGGTTGCCCGTGACGCCTTGGACGTGCGCGATGTCTTTCACGAGCACGCTGGTCGCGCTCGCCGGCGCGGGCGCCAGGAAATTCGCAGCCAGCGAGGCGACGAGAGCGAGGACTATCGTTAAACGCACACTCTTCATGATTTTCACACCTAGAACAGCCAGTTCAGAATGCGGCGGATGAGGCCGACCTGCTTCTCTTGGAAGTTTCCGTTGAAGTTGGCTTGGACGTCTCCCACGTGAGAGGAGAGGACCGTGTCGCTGCTGTCGATATCCTCGGGCCGGACAAACCCGGTGATATGCAGATCTTGATTTTGACCGTTCACGATCATCTGCTGATCGCCGGCAATTTGCAGCACGCCGCTCGGCAGCACGTTGACGACCGTGGCCATCATGTCGCTGACGAAGGACGTGGTGCCGTTCTCGGTGTGCGTGCTCTGCGTGGCGGAGTTTCCGCCGATCGAGGTCGGAATGCTGACCAAGCCTCCGAGAATTCGAATCCCGCTGCTCGTCGAACCGGCTGCGCCGTTGGACGCGCCCAAACTCAGGTTTTTGGCGCTCTGCGAAACGTCGCTGCTATTGCTGTTCACGGCAAAGTTGAACTGAACGTGCAGCAAATCGCCGATCTGCGAGGCGCGGTGATCGGGGCCTAGACGCAGCGGATGCCCGGGCCCGACCGGTGGCGGCGCAGCTACATACAGCGTGTCCGCAGCCGCCGTAGCCGGCAGCAGCGCTAACGCGAGCGCAATCGCAAAACCGCGGTTCATCTATTCATCGCCTCCCGAGATGTCGAGCACGACCGTTCCGGGCGCCGTAACCGTACCCGACAGCGCTTTGTTGGTCGAGGGATTGTACACGGAAACTTGATCGCCAAGACCGCCGCTCGTCCGCGCGATGACGTCTGCAGTTACCTGCACGCCGTTATCGCGGACGATCAGCACAACGGTCGAGCCGGCTTTCACGATCTGATTGACGCTCGTATCGGCGATCGTCATCGGCTGGCCTTTCAACACCGTCTCGAGCGTCTTGCGGCCCACGAGCGCGTCGATGCCGTTGGCTGCGCGTCCCGTGAAGGGCACGCGTGCCATCGTCAAATCGTCTTCCGAAAGAACCGTTCCGGGAACGATGTCGTGCGCGGCGACGGCGGTTTCGACATACTGCTGCATGCGGTAGCCGACGTAGACCGTGCGGTCGAGTTTTCCGTCGACGTCGATTGTCACCGGAACGTTCACGAACGAGGGCGAACCGACGGGCGATTCCGCGTGCAGAGAGACGCTGTCGCCCGTGAGGACTTGATCCGGAACGACCGATACGGCCACGTACTCGTGATCGGCATCGTGCGTCAACCTTGCGATTTCGCGCGACGCCGCTAGTGCGATGCGCTCGCCGCTCACGTGCAAAACCTCCCCCTGCGCGCCGGCGAGCGCCGGCGCGAGAGAGAGGACGAGAGCGAAGGCGAACGCAGCGCTGCGCATTAGCCGTTCTGCTGCATTTGCGTCGCAGTCTGGAGCATTTGGTCGGCGGTGCTGATCGAGCGTGAGTTGGCTTCGTAGGCGCGTTGCGCCACGATCATGTTCACGATTTCCTGGACGACTTCGACGTTCGAATTTTCCAGGTAGCCCGACTGCAGCGTGCCGGTGCCGTTCAGCCCGGCCTGCGACACGATTGGCGCGCCCGAAGCGGCCGTCTGCGTGTAAAGGTTGTCCCCGCCGACAGGGGAGAGGCCGGCGGGGTTCACAAAACGCGCGAGCTGGATCTGCCCGAGTTGCTGCGGCTGTGCCGAACCAGGAACGAGCGCGGTTACCGTGCCGTCTTGTCCAACGTTGAGCTGCTGCGCGTTCTGCGGAACTGAGATCTGCGGCTGCAAAAAGTATCCGTTCGCGGTGACGATTGCGCCGTTCGCGTCGAGCTTGAAAGAACCGTCGCGCGTGTACGCCGTCGTGCCGTCCGGCATCGTTACTTGAAAGAAGCCGTCGCCTTGGATGGCGACATCCAGCGGATTGCTCGTCTGGATCAGATTGCCTTGCGTGAAGATTTTTTCCGAGGAGCCGACTTTTACGCCCAGACCGACGTCCTGTCCCACCGGCACCATGCTGGCACCCACCGGAGTTCCCGGTGCGCGCAGCTCCTGGTACACCAGATCTTGGAACCGTGCTTCGTTGCGCCGGAAGCCCGTCGTATTGACGTTCGCGAGGTTGTTGGAAATGGTGTCCATCGAAAATTGCTGGGCTTCCATTCCGGTTGCGGCGCTGTAGAGTGCTCGCATCATGGCGTAATTACGGCTCCTTTATTGCGTCCGGGCGACGTTCGAAATCGCCCAGCTATTGGCTTGATCTTGCGTTTGAATGACTTTGGTGTTCGCTTCGTACCAGCGCTGCGCCGTAATCAGATCGACCATCGACCGCACCACGTTCGCGTTACTGGTTTCCAAAAATCCTTGATGAACGGTGGAGTTCGTCGCCTGGGCGGCACCTGCGGCGGGCGTCGCGGCGAAGCGATTGTCGCCTTCCGGACGCACCTGCGTGAGATTCGCGAACTGCACCAACTGCAGCGAACCGACGATCTGCCCGTTCTGCGCGATTTGCCCGCTGCTATTGATTTGCACCGAACCGCCGTTGGCTTGCAGTTGCACGGGCGCGCCGTTCGTGCCGAGTACCAGATTGCCGTCCATCGTTACGAGACGGCCCGTGGGATCTTGCGAGAACTGACCGTCGCGCGTGTAACGCACGCCCTGCGGCGTTTGAATCGCGAAAAAGCCGTTGCCCTGAATCGCCACATCGAGCGGATTGCCGGTGCTGGAAAGCGAGCCTTGCTCGAACACCGTCGGCGTGTCCATCACCTGCGCACCCATGCCGAGCGCGCCGACGAACGCGCTGCTCGCGGTGCCGCGCGGACTATCCGAGGACGGATCGTTTTGACGCCGGTAGAGTCCCATCTCCGGCGCCGATTGCACCTGCAGCAACGTGCGCTTGAAGCCGCTGGTGTTGACGTTCGCGAGATTATTCGCGATGACGTCCGCCTGCGATTGTGCTACCAGCGCTCCTGATGCCGCCGTGTAAAGTCCACGTACCAAAAGCAAAACCTCCGCACGGTCTGGTCGTGCTCGGCACATCCGCCTTGCACATGCGGAACCGTCAATCAGTCGGGTTCCACCGCGGCCTCCACCCCGTGCGAGAGGCAGTCCGGCCGCGTTCACTTCAATCTATCGGCACTTGGTTGCTTGACTTTAGTCGGTGGCTCGAGGGTGGTGGGACAACGGCCGTTCCGGGACCGCCAGAAAATGGACATCCTGTCCATTTTCTGCTTATCTGCATTTTCGCGAGAACAAGTTTTGTAACGGCCCTCCTGGCCGGCGCGAAAATGTCAGAAATCCCGGAACGGCCGTTGTCCCACCGCCCTCTCCACGTCGAGGTGTGAGCTGTGCCGATGGATGTTCCGTTCGCGCTGATCAGCGAAGCGTAAAACTTGTGTCATCCTGAGGTATCGAAGGACGTCGAGGGGCGCGCGTCGCCGGCTACTTACAGGCCGCCGAATGCGTAGGAGTAGTTTTTGAGGTGCGGCCAGATTGCGGAGAGCGGTATCTTCGGATCGCGAAGGACCCAGATCGGGAAGTTGTTTTCGTACGGCATGCCGTCCGGATTGTAAAATGTTCCGACGCGCTTCACGGAGCGATAGTACGGAAGGAGCTCGTAGCCGCGTACGTCGATGACGACGTCGCCGCTATAGCCGTGCGTGCCCCACAGCCAGTAGTTGTTGTTGCCGCTCAGTACCGGGGGCAACGAGTCGGGCGGCCCGTACAGATCGATGGCGGCTGCCTCGCCGAAATTGTGCGCGTAGATCGCGGCGTGCGCGCGCTGCGCGGGCGCAAGCGAGTCGTAGACGCCGGCGACTTGCCGCTCGAGCTGCGGCCAGCCGGTCATGTCGGCGTAGTACTGAATCGGTATCGAGTTGGTTGCGTTCTTCTCGGTGTGGAAATTGATGTGGAAGACGTTCCCGAGCGCCACCTGATACTTGATGAACGTTTGCATCGGAACGATGGGCATGACGAACGGCGTGGACGGAATCGCAAACGCGACGAGCACCGCAATGATCGCGACGCGCCAGCCGTAACGAACGCCCGTCCACCGCTCGATGGGTACGCAGCCGGCGGCCACCAGATAGGCATAGACGGGCCCCGAATAGTACGCCTTCGCGTCCCCCGCCCACATCATCGCGATAAGCGCCAGATACGCGTATGCCAAAAATCGCGTGCGCGCGTTGGCGAATAGCCAGCCCAACCCGATGAGCCAAACGATCGAGAGCAGCGGACTCATGATCATGATCTGCTGCATGGGGAACGGCGGCCACTTCAGCATGAATTTGTCGTAGTCGTTGTGCAGCAGCTGCAGCATCGGGAAGTGATAATGCCATTGCCACCAGACGTTTGGCGCGATCAAAATTGCGCCGAGAACGATCGCGGCCGGGAACCAGCGCGTGCGCAGTATCGAACGCTGCGGCGTGAGCAGCAAACCGATGACGAGCGCAACCGCGAAGAACGCGACGCTGTACTTCGCCCAAAACGCCAGCGCGGTCAATGCGGCAATGACGAGCCACCAGCGCGGACTCGCACCGCGCACCATGCGGTAGAGAATGAGCGCCATGAGCGGCCACACGGCCATCTCCACGGTGTCCGGTGAGAGCCGCGCGCCGAACGCAAGCAGCTCCGGCGCGAACGTCGTTACGAGCGCCGTGATGAGAATTGCGAAACGCCCGCCTCCGAGTTCGAACGCAAAGCGTGCGGCGATGAACGTGGTGAGCGCCGCGAAGACGGCCGGAACGGCGCGAAGCGCGAACAGTGAGAGGCCAAACGTCTGCGAGAACGCCGCGAGCAGCGGAACGAGCGGCGGCTGATCGACGTAGCCAACATCCGGCCGGAAACCGCAGATGATGAAGTAGAGTTCGTCGCGGAAAAAACCGTAGTGCGCATTGCCCGCCAGGTGCAGAACGAGCGTGAGGAGGGCGGCGATGCCCGGCACGTAGCGAGCCAGCGTCTTGCGCTGGGCCTGCACGCGCACTTGCCCCTGCTCTGTACGAAGCGGCCGTTCGAGTAGCACCCTTGCCTTGTTCCCGAAAACGGCGACGGCGCCTCGTGGGCGCCGCCTTCGTTCACATCTGCATCTGGGATATCTCCCGGTACGCGTCCAGGAGTTTGTTTCGAATTGCGAGCGTAAACTGCATCGAAAGATTCGCTTCTTCCACCGACGTTACGACTTTGCTGACGTCGTTGGTCTTTCCGGTCGCCAGATCTTGCGAGAGCTGGTCCGACGCGTTCACCTTGTCGTTCACGTCCGAGAGAAACGATTTCACCGTATCTTTGAACGACGGGGCACCGCTAGCCGCACCGCCCGGGATTGCCTCGGTTTTGACGTCGTTGCCGGAACCGATGTCCGGAACGAACGTGCCCGGAATTGCGCTGCGCATGGCTGCGTCGTACGACGAATTGATGTCCACTGATTCCCCTCTTACGATTGCAGGATCTTGAGCGCGGCGTTGGTCATGTTTCGTGATTCCTGAATCGCCGAAACGTTCGCTTCATATGCGCGTGACGCGGCCATCATGTCGACCATCTCTTTGACGACCGACACGTTCGGATAATGCACGTAGCCCCGCGCGTCGGCATCGGGATTGCTCGGATCGAAAACGAGCCGATCCGGCGTTTGATCCTGCACGATGCCCATCACCTGGACCCCGCCCTGCGAGCCGTTTGCAGCGGAGCCGTCGCCGAAATCGTCCATCGGGTCCGTACCGGATTTCTGCCCGAAAACGACGAGCTGCCGTTTGAAGGCACCCCCGCCCGGCGTGTGCGTCGTATTCGCATTGGCGATATTGTTTGCGATAACGTCCATCGCCAGACGCTCCGCGGAAAGGCCGGACGCGCTGATCTCGACCGAATTGTAAAATCCCATTACGGCTGCTCCGTAATCGCTTGGCGCAGGCGCATGAATTGCACCTGCAGCAGCTGCGACATCGTCTGCGAATACATCGAGTTTTGCTCGAGTTGTGCCGACTCTTGATCGACGTCGACGTTGCTGCCGTCTTGGCGCATTTGGTCCGTCGTGTCGATTTCCGTTTGCGGATCGAACGGCTGCGGGCCGGCCTGCGCACCGAGTGCGTACTGCCGGTCGCTGTCGGTCATCATGCCGAGATCGTCGCTCGCCGGATCGCCTGCGGCCGCCGCCAGCGAGTCCTTGAACGAGACGGTTTGGCGCTGATACCCGGGCGTGTTGACGTTGGCGATATTCTGAGCAACGGCGCCCTGTTCGAGATTCGAACCCGCAATGGCGTTGTTCAAAATGTCGACCGTCGACCCAAAGGAAACGGCATTGATGTCGCTCATCAGAATCCCTATCGGAAGATCTGAAGGATTAGTTGAATCAAGTGCCAGGGATTCTGATAGTTTAACAGGCGCATCCGGGCTTCGCCCTGCGCGCCCCCCACGGGCAAAGCCCGCAGGGCCCCCGCCTTCGGCGCGCCTTACACATGCCTGCCAAAGGGCAACAATCTTTAAGCAAACTGGGTGGCGTGAAGGCGGGCGTAAGCGCCGCCTTTAGCGAGCAGCGACTCGTGAGAACCCATTTCAACGACTCGCCCGGCTTCGATATAGAGAATGGTGTGCGCCCGCCGGATGGTCGAGAGCCGGTGCGCGATGATGAGCGTCGTGCGGCCCGGCAAAAGCCGGTCCAGCGCCTGTTCGATGAGCGCTTCCGAGTGGCTGTCCAGCGCGCTGGTCGCTTCGTCAAGAATGAGGATCCGCGGGTCGCGCAGGATCGCGCGGGCAATGGCGATGCGCTGCCGCTGGCCGCCGGAGAGGCGTAGGCCGCGCTCGCCGACTTCCGTTGCGTAGCCATCCGGGAACCCGAGAATGAACTCTTCCGCGTTCGCTTCGCTCGCTGCAGCTCGCACCTCGGCGTCGCTCGCGTCCAGACGCCCGTAGCGAATGTTGTCCTCGATTGTGCCGCGGAAGAGTTGCGCTTCTTGCGGCACGATGCCGATCGCCGCCCGCAGATCGGCAAGACGCGCGTCAGCGAGATCGATGCCGTCGAGCGTAATGCGTCCACCTTGCGGCTCGTAGAAACGCGGAACGAGATTGACGATGGTCGTCTTGCCTGCCCCGGACGGCCCGACGAGCGCGACGATCTCACCCGCTTCAATCGCCACGTTGAAGTCGTCCAGAACGGGCGACTCGTCCGTTGAATACGCGAAGCGAAGGTGTTCGAACGCAATGCGTCCGCGTACGTTCCGTAGTGGAACGGCGCCCGGCTTATCCGCACGCTCGACGGGCAAATCGAGAATTTCATAGACGCGCCCGGCCCCGACGACCGCTTTGCTGAGCTCGCCGACGAATGCGGCAAACCTGTTCATGGGATTGATCAAATTTGCAAGCAAAGCCCAATACTGAAACAACTCGCCGACGTTTAAGCGCCCGACGACGACTTCACGCGTCGAGAGCCAGACAATGCCGACCACAGCGGTCGTCATCAAGCATGAAAGCACGAGCGGCTGCGTCGCGATGAACTGCGTCAGCTTCATGTAGACGGTGAAATACTCGTCGTTGCGCTGACGGAACCGCTCGGCTTCATAATCCTCGCGCCCGAACGCCTTGATGATGCGCTGGCCCGTGAGCGCTTCCGTCAAGGTCGACGAAAGATCGGCGATGCGCTGCTGAGAACGAACAGTGCTGCTCGTGATCAGGCGCTGGAAGCGAGATACCGCAAACGAAATGACCGGCGCGATGACGATGAGGGAGCACGTCAGCAGCCAGTCCATGTAGATCATCACGGCGAACGATGACGCGAACGTAACGGTATTCGTGATGAGCTGCGGCAGCGAGATGCTGACCGAATCGGTCATAATCTGCAGATCGCTGTTGAAACGCGCGATGAGGTCGCCCGGCCGCCACTTGGCAAACTCGCCGAGCGGCAGTCGCAGAATGCGTTCGAAGAGCTGCGCGCGCATCCGGGCGATCAAGTGCTGACCGCTCCAGGCCATCAAATACGTTTGACCATAGGTCGAAAGCGCGCCCAGGATGAGCGCGCAGAAAATCACGAACAGCGAGACGTATAAGACGTGCAGGTCCGGGTGCCGGGCGGTAATGACGTGATTGATGATCTGACTGAACGCCCAGGGAGGCACCAAACTCGTCAGACCGGCCAGCGTGCCTAGTGCGATTGCTATCGCGAGTGTCGCGGCGTACGGACGCGAATCGTGCGCAAGGCGCATGAGAATCCGGCGTGAGGTCATCGGCCGATGCCTTGCCGCAGCGGCGCCCTGAAACCTCTCAAGCGCTTCGCGGTACATTGGACAGAAGGCTAACCGGGAGAAAATCGTGGATTGCTACTTTCATTCAAACGTTCCGTCCGTCGCCCCATGCGCGGATTGCGGCAAACCGATCTGCGCGACGTGCCGCGACAGCGCCGGGCTCTGCCCCAGCTGCCGGTTGGCGGCGAAGATGGAAGCCGCCGGCGCAACCAAAAAGGCGGTCGCCGGTGAGGTTCCGCCCCGTGCGCGGCAGTGGTGGCGGATGGGTCCCGAGCAAGCTCAGCAGCCCGCCGCACAGCCGTACGCAACGGTGAGCGAAGTCGACGATCCGGCGGAAACGCGCGCGCTCGTCGCCATGGGCTATCCGCTGTGGCCGCTCGCGCTGCTCTCACTTTTCGATCGCAAACAGTCGCGCCGCATGCGCCGGCATGCATATCAAGCGCTGGGGTTCAACGTCGGCATGGCCGCGCTCTACGGCGTGCTGATGCTGCTCACGAACATTCCGCTGCTCGGAATCAGTGCGGGATTGATGCTCGCGTTCATTCTGCCGGTCTTCGTCGTGATGAGCGTTTACTACGGCATCAAGGCTTGGCACGGCGACGAGGTTCGGGTGCCGATCATCAGCGATTGGCTCGACGATCGGATGCCTGCATAAACCGCTGGTACGTCGCTAGAAAATCGCGCGCGGCGCGATCGTGATTGACGACCGGCGCAGGGTACGGCTCGCCGGAGTACAGAGGCAATTCAATCTGGGCCGTACTCACACGCATCAGACCTGCCCCGGCAGGCAGATGCGAGAGTTCCTGAATCCACCTTCGTGCGTACACGCCGCTCGGATCGAAGCGGCGTGCTTGTTTTTGCGGGTTGTAGATGCGCGGATATGCGGCAAGATCGGCGCCGACGCCGGCCACCCATTGCCAGTTGCCGATCGCCAGCGCCGGATCGTCCTCGATCAAGTGGCGATCCCATTCTTCGACGCCGGCGCGCCAGTCGACGCCGAGATCGAAACACAGAAACGACGCTGCAATCGACCGCACGCGCGGATGCATCCAACCCGTCTCGTGCAACTGCCGAATGCCCGCGTCGACTATCGGATAGCCGGTGCGGCCGGCGCGCCAAGCATCGAGCGCATGATGCGTTCGCGCGAAGGGAAATTCGCGCATCTTCTCCTGCAGCGGCTCGCGATCGGTGCGCGGATGATACCAAGAGAGTTGCAAAAAAAAGTCGCGCAGCGCGATCGATCGCAAAAAGAGTTTGAGCGAATTTCGCTCTTCGGCGAGTAGAAACGGATCGTCGAGACGTTTGCGCGCTTCGCGAACGATCGTGCGCGCGGCAATCGTTCCGAACGAAAGGTCCGCTCCCAAATGTGAGGTGCAATCGTCGGCCGGAAGATTCAGGGCGAATGCGTACTGAAGGGCCTCATTGCGCAAAAATATCTCGAAACTCCGGATAGCGTCGGCGGAGCCCGCTTGCATTGCGGGCACGGCGCTGCCGAAATCCGCAGGCGCCGGAAGCGGCTCGCTCTGTAAATCGGTGCGCGCGAATGAAAGCAGCAGCGGCACCTCGTATGACGGCGGCTCGATCTCGCGCCAGAGTTCGTGATAGGGAACGAACGCGCGATAACCATCGCCGGCCGACGGGCGCGCCGCCGTTGTTTCCTCTGGCGAGAGTGCCGGCGCATCGGCGACGACGAGCGCGCGCAAACCGGACTCTTCGAGCTTGGACTGCAGCTGTTCGTCGGCGTGCATGCCCTCGCGGTCGAAGCTCGCGCTCCACGTGACCGTTTCCGCCCTGCATGCGCGCGCAATTTGGCGCAGGATCGGGCCGGCATTTCCGCGCCGGACGACCAGGTGCGAGCCGCGCTCGCGCAGCGCCGCGTCGAGCGATGCGACTGCGCCGCAGAAAAACGCCGCCCGACGCGAAGAGACGCCGATGCGCGCGACGAGCGCGCGATCCAGAACGAGAACCGGCACCACTTCTCCGTGAGCGGCTCCCGCGGCGAGCGCGGCGTGATCGTCCAATCGCAGATCGCGAGTGAAGCGATGAATGACCGGCATTACAACGATTCCACGTACGCGCTTACGTCGCGCAGATCGTTCTTGGTCAGTTGACCGGGGTACAGCTTCGGCATCGGCGGCGCCGGGTCGAGCAGGATCGCGTACACCGAGCGATACGAACGCCGAGCGTATTCCTTCTCTAAAGCGGGACCAACCGGTCCGCCGACGCCGCGCTGCCCGTGGCAAGCGGCGCATTGTGAATCGTACAAGGCCTTGCCGTGATTCAAGTTCGCACTCGGCGCCGGAATCGCGCCCCGCCGCGCGGCGTACGGAGTTCGGTGACGGGCACATCCGGCGACGGCGCTCGCCGCCACGAGCAGCGCAAGACAGACGGCCGGAATGCGGAGCGACATCCGGCCGCGATTCTCTAGGGGCCTTCGAATAACTGCTCGTGGCTCAGGGCTGCGGCGAAAAGCGTCCAGCAATGGGCCACGAGCCGTTGTTCGAAGGCCCCTAAAAGGTAGAGTTCTCCCCACTCGGCAAACACACAGGCGTGCGCACGAGGAAGATCTTTCTGCGCTTCGCTCAACAGAGTGACGCGCTGCGCTTGGTCAACGAGCACGTCATCACGGGCCCGCAGCCCAAGCGTGAGACGTGGAACCAGCGCATCATGAAGTGGCTCGCGGAACAGCAAGCCGGACGGCGCTTGATTTTGGTCGCCGAGGATCACACCGGACTGCTCGGCATGGTGCAGATCGTTTTCGCGTTTCCCCCCGGGTACCAGGACCCCGAAGCCGCAAACGGCATGGACGTCGCGATGATGGAAACGCTTCGCGTGCGGCAAGGCGCGCCGCCCGAAGTCGGCACGCAGCTCGTCGAAGAGGTTCAGAAAATCGCCGGAAAGCGCAACGTGAGAACGCTCACGTTCTTACTTCCGATGCACGACAACCGCGCGCTGCGCCAAGCAAAGCAGTGGGGCTTCGAGGAATTCCGCATCATGCCGGAGCCGGACAAGATGCTCGCCTTCTTCAGAAAGTCAGTCGACTAACCAGGCCGCGTTAGCGCGGGTTGCCGCTGCCCGGATGCTGATTGCCGGGAATTTCGAGTTGCGGCGTATCACTCGGCGGCGGCGTACGCGGTGTCTCTGGAATCGTTTGCGGAATGCCTTCCGACTGTTGGGTTGCATCGCTCTGATGGAAGGTAAACGCATCCCGGTAGACGCCCTGCTCTGCGCGCCCATCGACCATCTTCGGCGTGTAGCGCACGCTCTTCGCGGCTCTGCACACCGCATCGTCGAGCACGCGATATCCTGAGCCCTTGGTGATGACGCATCTCGTCGGCGAGCCGTGTTCGTCGACAAGCACTTCGAATACCGTCGTTCCTTGCGCGCCCTCGTCATATGCAATGGCGGATGGTTGCGGATTGATTGCGCTCTCACCGCCAACCGGTGCTACGTCGCGCGTGACGCTCGAAACTTCCAACGACTCCGCATGGTGCGTCAGCGTTTGCGGAGCCGTTTCCGTAATTGACGTTGTGGTGGTCTGCGCAACGGTACGCCACGCAGTATCGGGGCGGCGCCAAACGGGAACGTTCGAATGCAGCTGTGGTCTGGCAGGCGAATTCGGATGCACCGTCATCGAAATCATCTGACGCGGCTTCTCTGCCTTCTCCGCGCTTGCGGGCGCGGCGGCAACCGGCATCGTAACCGGTGCGCGCGCAATCTGCACGACGTTGTGCGTGACGATCAATCGAGGTTGTGGAACAGTTACCGGTACGGGTGTCGGAGCCGGCGCGTTCTGCTCGAGCACGATGCGCGTGATGCCCGCGTTGATTACGACTGGTGATGCCGATGAATGCCCAATCGGACCCACGCCTGCGGCAACCAGCGCATGCAGGCCGAGCGACGCGGCAATCGCAACGCCGAGCGTACCAAAACCCCAGCGCAGCTTACGCGCGCGCCGTTTCAGACGGGTTGCGACCACGTCACCGATTTGCGGTGCCCAAACTTCCGAATCGCGCGCGGAAGCGACGGTCGATATGACGCGTTCGATTTCGCGCTCTCCGCCGTACGCGTGCAGACAAGGCGCGCACGTCGCGATGTGCTCGCGGTACTCGTGGCGCTCCTGGTCGCTCGCTTCACCCAGCGCGATCGCGCCGGCGATCGCTTCGATGCGATCGTGCATGCTGTTCTTCACGCGTTGTCCGCCATCACCGCTCGCAGCGTGCGCATGGCACGGCACACCCGCTGGCGTACGGCATCGGCTGTCGTACCCAGAATCGTCGCGGCTTCGGCTGACGAGTAACCGGCATAACTTGTGAGCATGATCGCGGCCGCCTGGTCGGCGGGGAGGCGATGCATCGCGGCCTGCAAATCGAGTGATGCTGCGCTGCGCTCGTCGATGCGCAGCGATCGCACGTCATGGTCGCGATCCAGGGGCATGAACCGTAGAATTTTCTTTCTCCGCAAAAATGATATCGATGTGTTCGTGGCAGTCTTGTACAGCCAGCCGGGCGTGAGCTCTCGCGATGGATCGCTGCTCAGTGTCCGGTACGCGGCGAAGAACACGTCTTGGACGATGTCCATGGCGAGATCCGCGTCGCCGACCATCCGCCGCACGTACCGCGCGAGTTTGCTCTGGTGCTCGCGAACGAGCACCTCCACTCGGGCGTGTGCGACGTGTACATCCGTGGCTGTGAGGTAGACCTGCTCCACGTTTCGGGCCCCCTTTGCCGAATAACGCCAACATTCGGCGGTGTGTGACAGGCCTCTTGCGGGCTGCCGCCCGGTTAGCCGCCGATTTCGCTGAAGGCGCGCATGCGCGAGGCGGCCTCGCCCAGCTTGAGGTGGTGGCGCTCCGGCTTGATGAGCATCGCCGAGCGGA
>DATGJX010000267.1:0-19721 GCA_035294905.1 Vulcanimicrobiaceae bacterium
CGCGAGTGCAACGATCTGCTTTGCGCGGCGCTGCGGAAGCACGGCGCCCGTGGGGTTCTGCGCAATGGGATTGATGTAAAACAACCGTGGACGGTACTCGCTGAAAACGCGCTCGACTTCGTCGACGCGCACGCCGTCCAGGTCGCTCGCGATTTCGACGTAGGTTACGCCGCGGGCATCGAAGATGCCGAGCGTTCCCGAATAGGTGGGACTCTCCGCGGCGACCACGCTGCGCGACTCGAGCAGCACCGTCGCGACCAAATCCGCAGCCTGCTGCGCACCCGAACAGACGATAATGTCGCCGGAAGCAGCACTGCACCCGCGCGTGCGCAAAAGCGACGCGAGCGTTTCGCACAAGTCGGGATCGCCGCTCGCCGCGCGGTACTGCATGAGTTGCGGCGGATCCTCGAGCAGCGTGCGGTGAAACGCGCGCGCAAAATCCGCCAGCGGAAAAGTTTCGGGTGCGGGATGCCCGTTCGCGAGCGTAATGCTTCCGGGCGCGGTCGCGCGCGTGAGCTGCTCGACGACCCCTTCCATGCGCTCGGCGCGCGCGAGGCGTCCGAGATCGGGCTCCCAGCGACGCGCAAATGGTTCCCCGGCCGGTGGAGGCTTTGCAACGAACGTGCCCTTTCCTACTCGCGACGTCGTGCGGCCGCGCGCCGTCAGCAGTTCGTACGCTTGCGAAACCGTGACGAGCGCACAATCCAATTCGCGCGCAAGATCGCGCATCGCCGGAAGGCGATCCCCTGCACGAAGACGATCGGATTCGATCGCTTCGACGATGTGATCGGCAATTTGCACGTAGAGGGGACGCGGGTCGCCCGGTTCGAGGCGGATGCCGAGATGGGTGACGTTACTTTGTGTCGAGTCGATAGCCAATGCCGCGGACGCTCGCAATCTCCACCGGTGCTCCCACTTCGGTGAGTTTCTTGCGAAGCGCTGCGATGTGCACGTCCACCACGCGCGTGGGAACGCCCGACGTGTCGTTCCACACGTGCTCGAGAATCTGCGCGCGAGTAAGCAAACGCCCCTCCGCTTCGGCGAGGAACCAAAGCAAACGGAATTCGAGCGCCGTCAGCGAGACGCTCTTGCCGTCGTTGTTGAGGGTATGGAAATCGCGTACGAGCTTCGCCGTGCCGACCTGCAGAACGCCGGCATCTTCTTTTTTCTCGAGATATTTCTCACGCCGGCGCAAGAACGACGCGACACGCGCCACGAGCTCGTTTCCGGAGAACGGCTTGGTGATGTAGTCGTCCGCGCCCAGACCGAGCCCGAGCAGCACGTCCTGTTCGCGCGAATGCCCGCTGACCATCAGGACGAAGGCATTGGTGGTGTTCGAGAGCGACGTGCAGACGTCGAGCCCCGAAATGTCCGGCAGTCCGATGTCCAGGATGACCACGTCAGGTTTGTAGGACTCGGCAAATTCCAAGCCCTCCGCACCGCTACCGGTCACTTTTACTTCATACTCCGCGCGCTCCAGCACCGTCTGCTCGAGCTTTGCGATGTCTTCGTCGTCCTCGATTACGAGAATCTTGGCCTGCGGCATACCCCTCCTTTGTGGATGTGGCCCCTATGTCGCTGCTGTGATGTCTTCCCCTTCGGACAATACCAATTGTCGCCGCGCAACTCCCTCATCCACGGCGGCGGTCGCCACGGCTTTCGCCACCGCCTCGACCACCCGAACGTCGAAAACGCTCGGAATGATGTACTCGGGGCTGCGTTCGTCCTCGCCGACGATGGAGGCGATGGCATGGGCAGCCGCCAGCTTCATCTTCTCCGAAATCCGGCTGGCGCGCGCGTCGAGAGCGCCGCGGAAGATGCCCGGAAACGCCAGCAAATTGTTGACCTGGTTCGGAAAATCCGAACGCCCGGTCGCGATGACGGCGACGTGCCCGGCGGCGGCGTCCGGCATAATCTCCGGCGTGGGATTGGCCATCGCGAACACGATGGGATCGCGCGCCATGAGGCCGATGTCTTCAACCTGCAGAATTCCGGGTGCCGAAACGCCGATGAACACGTCTGCGCCGCGCAGCACGTCATGGAGGGACCCATGGCGATTTTCGCGGTTCGTATTTTCGGCAAGCCAACGCCAGTGCGAATTTTCGTAGCGATCGTCGCGATTGATCGCGCCCGCGCGATCCACCGGAATGACGTCGCGCACGCCCGCGCCCAACAGCATTTTTATCGTCGCCGTTCCGGCAGCTCCGCTGCCCGCGACGACGATCTGCAGGTCCCTCAAATCTTTGCCGACGACTTTCGCGGCGTTTATGAGCGCAGCCAAGATCACGACGGCGGTCCCGTGCTGATCGTCGTGCATCACCGGAATGTCCAGCGCTTCGATCAAGCGCCGTTCCACTTCGAAGCAGCGCGGCGCCGCGATGTCTTCCAAATTGATGCCGCCGAAAACGGGCGCAATGCGCACGATGGTTTCGACGATCTCGTCGACGTCTTTGGTGTCGAGACAGATTGGAAACGCGTCGATGCCGGCAAACTGCTTGAAGAGCATCGCTTTGCCTTCCATAACCGGCAGCGCGCCGAGCGGACCGATATCGCCCAAGCCGAGGACGGCCGTTCCGTCGGAAACCACCGCGACGCAATTGCGTTTGATCGTCAGGTTGAAGGCCTTCGAAGGATCCGCGGCGATAGCCATCGAGACGCGCGCGACGCCGGGCGTGTATACCGTCGAGAGATCCTGACGGGTCTTCACCGGGATCTTCGGTTCGACTTGAATCTTGCCGCCGAGATGCGCCAGAAACGTACTGTCGGAGATGCTGATGACGCTCACCCCGTCAAGCGCTTCGACTGCGTCACGCACCGCTTTGCCGATGACGTCCGAACTCACGTTCACCGTCACGTCGCGCACGACTTGCGCTTTACTCACCGAGCGCATGTCGACCGCTGCGATTCCGCCGCCTGCATCGCCGATAGCGGCGGCGAGCTGATTGAACGCGCCCGGGCTGTTCGGCATTTCGAGCCGCATGATGAGGGTGAAGCTGATTCCGACTTGTGGCATACGCCTCGGGTTCGCTAATCGCCGCTGACGGTCATTTCGGCCACGCGAAATGACGGTGACACGACTGCGGCATCGAAGCGCAGGTCGTTCGCGACCAGATCGATTCCTGCCAGCATCTCGGGGAAGGTGCCCGCGATGGTGAACTCCTCGATTGGATACGCGATCTCGCCGTTCTCGATGTAGTAACCGCGCGCGCCGCGGCTGTACGTGCCGCTTGCGTATTCCGTGGCGAAACCGATGGTGTCCATCACCAGCACGCCGCGCTTGGTTTGCGCCACGATCTCATCGAGCGAAAGCGCTCCGGCTTCGAGGTAGAAGTTATTCGGCGACACGCCGCCGCCGCTGCCGTTCCCGGTGGAACGTCCGCCGAGTTTACGCGCGTAATACGTGTCGTACAGAAACGTGCGCAGTTCACCGCGCTCGAACACGGCCGTGCGGCGCGTCGGAACGCCTTCACCGTCGAACGGAGCGGTACCGAGCAATCCCGGCAGCGTTCCATCGTCCACGATCGTCACGTATTCGCTGCCGATGCGCGTCCCGATTCGTTCCGCAAGCCACGAATTGCCGACCGCAACGTTTGCTGCGCTCAGCGCGGAGAACACGTCCGAAAGCACCGACGCCGCAACGTCGCGCTCGAAAAGCACCGGAACACGCATCGTTTGCGGTTTGCGCGCGCCGAATAAGCCGACGGTTCGATCAACGGCTTTCTCGGCAACCTCCGCGGCTGTTTCCATGTCCATCAGCCGCCGCGCAGCGCTTCCATACGCACCCATGCGTTTGGTTTCACCGTCGAGAGCTACGGGGCTCGCCGAACGATGCACGCGTGTGGCGCGATACGCGCCCGCGAACCCGTTGGAGTTCGCAAGCGCCACGGTGCTGACGGTGTCGCCGACGTGCGAGCCGTTGCTGTTGGAAATGCGTGAGTCCAGGGCGCGCATGCGAGCTTCGAGTTCGATTGCCTCGTCGACCTTGCTCTGCGCGTCACGGCCGGCGACGTCCGCGGAAAAGAGTTCGAACTCGCGCTCGGCGCGTGCATCCCGGCGTGAATCCTCGGGCAATGCCGCATACGGATCGGCAGCGACGTGCCGCGCTTGCGAAACTGCCGTCGCTACCGCTTCTTCGACGGCCGACCGCTCGAAATCGGAACTCGCAAGCGTTGCCTTGCGTCCGTCGACGAACACTCGTAAATGCAGCGAACGCCCCGTCGATTGTTCGAGCTTGGTGATTGCGCGATCGCGCGCTTCGGTGGAAAACCGATCGTTGATCGAGATCGTCGCTTCCGCCTGCGTCGCACCGGCACGCAGCGCAGACTCCACCGCCCACTGCGCATATTCGAGCGCCGGCGCGGTTCCGTCGAGTTTAATCAAGATGAGATCCCCCGGTTTTAAAGGCGCTGCGGCCTAGCCTGCGCGCCCCCCATCGCAAGCGATGGGGCCCCCAAACCTCATGGCGCCTCAACATTTCTGCTAACATGAACTCTCCCCGTGGGCGCCGCAAGAGTTAGGAAACATCAGAGCCGCCAACAGTAATCGCTGCGATTTTTACGGTTGGCATGCCGACGCCGACGGGAACGTACTGGCCGCCTTTACCGCAGGTGTAGTGGCGATTCGCAAGTCGCAAATCGTTACCAACTGCGACCACTTTGGTCATGATGTCCGGACCGTTGCCGACGATCGTGGCGTTCTTCACGGGCGCGGTGACCTTGCCGTTTTCAATCAGGTAGCCTTCGGCCACCATGAAAACGAAATCGCCTCGGCTGATCTCGACTTGGCCGCCGCCGAAGGCTTTCGCGTAAATGCCGCGTTTTGTCGATGCGATGATCTCTTCCGGGGTCGATTCGCCGTTCGGCATGTACGTATTGCACATGCGCGGCTGCGGCATGACGCGAAAAGACTGCCGGCGTCCGCTCCCGGTCGAGCCGGTCCCCATCAGCGTTCCGTTGAGATGGTCTTGCATGTATCCGCACAGCACACCGCTCTGCACGAGCACTTTGTGCGCACCGGGAGTGCCCTCGTCGTCGACCCCGATGCTGCCGCGCTCTTCGTGCAGGTTGCCGTCGTCGTAGATCGTCACGAGTTCGCTCGCCACGCGCTCCCCGACGCGTCCGCTATAAAGCGACACGCCTTGGCGGTTGAAATCGCTTTCGAGCCCGTGACCGACGGCTTCGTGCAGCAGTACGCCGCCGCCGCCGTTTCCGACCACCATCTCCATCTCGCCCGCGGGAGCCGGAATTGCTTCCAGGTTCGTAATCGACATGCGCGCCGCATCCTGTGCGATCGACTCGGGCGTGCGGGCGTCGTAAAACGCAATCGACGTGCGGCCCCCGTCGCCCGTGTATCCTTGGGCGCGTTCGCCGTTGCGCGTCGAAACGGCCTGAACGCCGAGCGAAACGAGCGGCCGGTGATCGTGCACGAATCGTCCGTCGCTCGCGGCGATCCAAACGTCTTGCAACTCGTCGGTTATCGTCGCGTTCACCGCACTGATACGCGGATCGAATGCGCGCGCCGCAACGTCGGCACGTTCCAGCAGTTTGACGTACGCTTCCGAGGGCGCATGCGCGGTGCGACTCGTGTCGTAAAACGGCGCTGCGTCCGAACCGGTGACCTTCACGCTGCGGTTCGCGCCGCTCCCGTTGCGGGCGATGAGCGAGGCGATGCGCGCGGCGCGCTGCAAAGATTCGAACGCGAGATCGTCGGAAAACGCGTAACCCGCCGACTCACCGATGATGACGCGAATTCCGACGCCTTGCGTCAGTGAGAATCCGCTTTCGTGAATGTGTCCCGACTGCAGCCGGAACGATGCAGCGCGCCTGCGTTCGCAGAAGACGTCGGCGTAATCGCCGCCGCGCTCCAGAGCGGCCGCGAGCAGCCGTTCGATCACATCCGTATCAAGCATTGCGAAACGTCATTTCTCCTAGTGCGCGGCGATTCGATCCACCGCGGACACGATAGCGGCATCCGGATCTCCGGGCGATCCGTTTATCAGAAACGCAAATACGACTCGCCCATGCTTGCGCGTATTGACGTACCCGGCCAGCGAGGAAACGCCGTCTACGTGTCCGCTCTTCGCGCGGACCCTTCCGGCCGCGTCGGTGAAATCGTACATCCTCAGCGTGCCGTCCAAGCCGCCGCGCGCCAACAGCGGATAGAGCATGTTTCCTTGCGGCGCCGCATCGTAAAACGCGAGAATGCCGGCCAATGTGATTGCGGAAACGCGGTTGGCATGAGCCAGGCCGCTTCCGTCGACCAGGTGCAGTCCCGGCGTGGGTATCCCCTGCTCGTCAAGCACGGCGCGCTCGGCCCGCAGGCCGTCGGCGTCATCGGCCGTATCGCCGCTTTCCCCGCCGACTGTGCGCATCAGCTGTTCGGCGAAATGATTGTCGGAAAACACGAGCATGTGCTTGAGAAGCTGGGCGAGCGGCGCCGAGCGGTGCTCCCAAAGCACCTGGGCATTCAGCGGAACCGTGCCGGTTTGCGTGCCGCCGTCGAGCGTTATGCCGCTCGATTTCACGAAAGATGCGAGCACCGCGCCGGCATAGCGGTCGATGCCGTGCACGGGAAGGTAAAACGTTTCTTGAACGCCCGCGGGAATCGAGCCGTCCAATCGAAATTCGTTCGGCGTTTCCGTCGCAGCGATAATCACGTCGTCGCCGTCGCCGGTTGTGATGCTGCCGTAGTCGTGCACGTCGCTGCTCTTTGGGACGATTTGCACGTTCGCCGGTTCGCCCGGCTGCGTACCGGTCACGCGAAATTCGACGGTGTCTTCGTCAATCGACATGCCGCTCGTCGCGGCCATGAAATCTTCGTTCGCGTCGTCCGCATTCCAAAGCGGGTTGATCTCTTCACCCGCGATCGCGCTGCCGTCGACGGTGACGCTGCCGCGTATCGCTTGCACGCCGGCATTCCGCAATGCATCGACGCCTGCGTGCAGATCGTCGCTCCGCAGCGATGGATCGCCCGAACCGGCAAGCCACAAATTGCCGTCTATCGAGCCGTCGCGCGGCGGCTGCGCTACGGCAAGCAGCGTATCGAAATGATACTGCGGACCGAGGTCGGTGAGCGAGGCATCGGCGACGATCAGTTTTTGCGCGGACGCCGGCGTGACGGCGTCGGATCCACGATCGTCGTAGAGCAGCGTGCCATTCTGCGCGATCACGACACAGCTCCACGATTGTGCGCCGTCAAGCGCGGGCGCAAGTGCGTCGTGCACGGCATTGCGCAGATCCGAGCGCGCCGCCGCGCCCCATGCCGGGACCGGACGGTGGGACGAACGCGCAACCGCCGGCGTCGTTGCGTGCCGCGGGGGCACGACCGGAGATGCATGTCCGCGCGGACGCACCAGAAACACTGCGAGCAGAGCGAGAACCAGGCCGGCGAGCGCGGCGACGATACGACGCCTACGCCCGCGAGATCGACTCGATCTGTTCCTGTAGTTTACGCTGTTCTTCACGTAGGGCATCGATATCGGTGCGCAAGCCATTGACTTGCGCCGGGACTTTCTGTGATTCACGTATCCGTATTGCCGCTTCGGCGCAGTCGCGACGGACACGTCCGTCGAATCCGCTGACGCTCAAGCGGTCGAGCGCAGCGAGAAAACGTCCATCGGCGAGCCTCTCCGCCGCGTCGATGGCCGATCGCTGCACCAAGAACATCGGATCGTCCAAACGGTCGGCGATCGCCTCGACGATGCCCGCGCGCTCGCTTTCAATCAGTTCGCCGCTGCGCGCCAAGGCATCGAGTGCCGCCCGCCGCAGCGTTTCATCGCGTCCGGGCTGAGTTGCGGCGATCAGCAGCGGTATTGCGCGAGCATCACCCAATTCGCCCAGCCCACGCGCAGCCCCGGACTCGACGGTGCCGTTCCACGACGACTCGGCGATCGCGCTCGCGAGCACGTCGAACGCGCGCACATCGCGCGTCTTGCCGAGTGAATGCAGCGCGGCGGCACGCACGAAGTACGACTCGTCGTCGCGCGCAATAGCCACCAGCACGTCCGCTGCGCCTGAGTCCTTGAACGAACCTAGCGCCGAAGCGATTGCACGGCGGACTTTCGGATGCTTATGGTGCACGTGCGCGGTCAAAAGACGCCGTGCCCACGGCGCGTGCGTTTTACCCAACGCCTTCGCGGCTTGATCGAGAACGCCCCAGAATGAATCCGAGGTAAATGCGGCATCGAGCGCCGCGCGTGCCGAGGCCGAACCGGATTTCGCCAGCTCGCGCGCCGCGTAAATGCGGGCGGCGACGTTCGAATCTCCGGCCAGCGCGGCGGCCGCAAACCGATCGCCGAATTCATACGTGACGTCGGCCAAGATGAACGCACCCGGATCGAAGCGGACGACCTGCGGCCGCTCGTCGAGCGGAATCGTCACCGTTTCGTGCGCGCGTTCGACGCGAACGCGCATGCGCCGCTCGTCTGCCGTGACGATACCGAGGTCGACGTCGAACGTGTACGCCGGATTGCTTGCATCGACCGGTTGCTTTTGATCGATGGTTATCGTGAGTGCTTTGCGCTCCTCGTCGTACTTCAACACAACGGTGAGCTGCGGATGGCCGCCGCGAAACACCCATTGATCGAAGAAACCGCGCAGGTTCCGTCCGGTGCTTTGTTCGATCGCGCGAATCAAATCGATCGTTTCGACGTTGCGCTGCACGTTGTCGCCGGCGTAGCGGCGAATCGCGCGCCAAAAGCGCGTCTCGCCGAGTTCGCCCCGCAGCATGTGCAGCACCGCGCCGCCCTTCTCGTAGAGATGGCGGTCGAATAGTTCGATCGGATCGCGGAAGCGGTTGTAGACGATTGGCCGGCGATACCGATCGCTATCTTCTTCGAGATAGCGTTCGAGGAACGTGAAAACGTCGTACACGTACTCGTCGTAGCCGAGGTCCGCTTCGCGAAACACGGCTTCAAAATACGTCGCAAAGCCTTCATTGAGCCACGCGTGCGACCAGTCGCGGCAAGTAAGCAAATCGCCGAACCACTGGTGCGCGAGTTCATGCGAGACCAGCGGATCGCTCGAGAAATCCAAATGCGCGCGCTCGTCGTGCAGCGTGCGATCGGTCTGCGTGGTCGCGGAGGTGTTCTCCATACCGCCGAAGATGAAATCGGCGACTGCGATCTGCGAATAGCGCGCGTATGGATAGCGCACGCCGATCTTCTCCTCGAAGACTTCAACCATGCGCGGCGTCTTGCCGAAGGACCGTTCACCGTCGGCTTCGCGTCCGGGAAGGACGTAGTAGAAAATCTGCAGCTCCGTCCCGTCCGCGCGTTCGAGCGGCTGCGCGACCTCGACGAACGGCCCGACGACCATCGTGGTCAAGTACGTCGAGTGCGGTACGTCCTGGCGATACGAATAGATGCTGCGATCGCCGTCGTCGCGCCGCTCCACGAGCGCGCCGTTCGAAAGTGCGAACTGCCCTTTGGGCACGTCAATCGCCGTGGACGTCGTTTGCTTTTCGTGCGGATAGTCCAAACACGGAAACCAGAAGCGCGCATTTTCGTCCTGGCTTTGCGTCCAGGCGTGGTTGTTGACGAAGAACAATCCGTGGCGCGGATTCGTCACGCTGTAACGAATGGAAAACGTCGTTTGTTCTTCAGGGGCGAGCGGCGGTTCCAAGTATATCGTCAGATGACGGCCGTCGGCGGAAAATTGCATCGGCCGTTCTTCACGCTCCACCGATGCGATCTGCAAGTCGACGGCATCGAGCGTCAGCGAGGAGACGGGCTCGTCCAAAGCGCGAACCGTCGTCGTGCAAACGCCGTCCAAATGCTGCCGCTCGAGATCCGGGCGGAGATACAGATCGATGTGCCGCACGTCGACCGTTTTGTCCGGACCGTAACGCAAGCGGGAGCCGGGCAACGCGAATTCGCGGTGCGCCGAAGGTTCGTCCACAACCATGAAGCGCACCCTGTTCGTGAAGGCGCCCCTGGTTTCCCGGGGGCGCCGATTCACGCTTGCTGCTTACGTGCTGTACACGACTTGGCGTTCGAGTGACGCGCCGCTTGGCGAGGTCGTGGTAATTATTACGCGCACCTGGCCGCCTGAAACGGCGTTCAGCGCAATCGGCGCACTGAAGTTCCCGTTTCCATCAGCCGTCACATCCGTCTGGAACGTACCGGTGCCGACCTGCAGCAGTCCGCCGAGTGCAGTGGCTGAACCGCTCGCTACGATGTGCACAGTCGATCCCGGCAGCGTCTGTCCGCCGAGCGTAAAGGAACTTCCAACCCTCGCTCCCGGGCCGGGGTTGATACCGCGCACGTAATTTGCCGCGGCGCCTGCGCTCGTGTTGAACGACCAATGGGTGTTGAATGACGCACCGGCAATAGTCGTGCCGGTAACGGACACGTGGTGCGTTCCCGGCGTCAATTCCCAGTTCGGCGTAACGTCGAAGCCGTTCGTGTTTGCGTAGACGTCCGAGGTAACGTCACGTCCGTCGACGCTCACGCGAAGTGAATCTCGATTCACCGGTTCGCTGAATTGCGCGTGAAGGCTGGGGTGCGTGCTTTGCGTCGTGGTGCCGCTGCCCGGACGTTGATTCGTCAGATAGAACGATTGATTGTAGTTCGACCCGGAATAGTTCTGGGATGCAGGCACGCCCGACGCCGTTATCGCAACCGTTTCCGAGTTCGCATTCCAGTTCACGTTGGCACCCAACGCCTGCGCGACGAAGCGCAGCGGCACTTCAGTGCGACCGGCGACCGTGAACGGCGCGACGTCCATCGTAATGGACTGCCCGTTCACCGACGCTTGCGTTGAACCGATGACCAAATGTACCGAACGCCCATTGCCTTGCGAGTTGATGTTGCCGTTCGAGAAAACGACGGTCGAACCGAGGCGCTCGAAGATCGCGCGCATCGGTACGAAAACACGGTTGTTGCGCATCACCGGCGGCTGGTCGAAGCTCATGACCTGCCCGTTCACCGTCACGACGACGTGCTGCGCCGACGCCGGCGCGACGCTCGAGATGCCGATGAGGAACGACGCGGCCAGCCCCAGGCGCGCGAGCCGTTTGAGTGGTTGCATGGTAAGTAATCCTCCGAGAACGTAGTGTTGCGTTCTTCGAGGGATTGCTTACCCAACGGCACCGCAGGCATTTGCACGCCTGCTTTGCCGTAAGCGTTTGCTTGCTGTGCTTACACGGGGACCGGCGGCTGAAGTTCGGCGGCGGCGGCACGTTGATCGCCGCGCCGCTCGAAATACCCCATCCACGTGTTGTAAATCATCGGGACGAGGAACAGCGTCAAGGTCAGCGAGCTCAGCAGACCGCCGATGATCACGGTGCCCATCGCTTGGCGCCACTCGCCCCCTTCCGCGTATCCCAAAGCGAGCGGAAGCATACCGAAAATCATCGCGGCCGTCGTCATGAGAATCGGGCGGAAGCGAGTTGCAGAGGCTGCGAGCACCGCGTCGCGGACTCGCATGCCGCGCTTGATGAGCGTGTTCGAATAATCGACGAGCAGGATACCGTTCTTCGCAACCAGTCCGAACAGCATGATGATGCCGAGAATCGAGATGATGTTGAGCGACTGTCCTTGCTCCGGCTGCAGGCGCCCCATGATGGCCAGAAAGATGAGCGCTCCGATGATCGCAAGCGGCACCGAGAACATGACGATGAGCGGCTCGAGGAACGACCCGTACAGAATCACCATGAGCATGTACACGAGCATGAACGAGAGGAGCAGCGCGATTCCCATGTTTACGAGCGTCTCGTTCACCCATTCCGAGTTGCCCTGGGCCACCGGCGTTACGCCGGCCGGAAGGAATCCCGGTTCAGCCATCCGCTTCTCGAGCGGACCTTGCACTTGACCCGTAGAGTAGCCCGCCAGCAAATCGCTCGTGACATTCACGACGCGTTGACGGTTGTAGCGTTCGATGCGAGTAGGCGCCTTCGTCCACGTGAACGTTGCGACGTCGCCTAGCGGAACGAGCGTTCCATCGTTTGCACGCACGCGCACGTTGCGCAAATCCTCAACCGTGTTGCGATCGGCCTGCGGAAATTGCACGCGCACGTCGACCAGGCCATTCTGCGTGCGCACCTTGGTCGCTACGGCGCCGTCCACGGCGATGCGCGCCACGTCGGCCGCTGCAGACGGAGCGACGCCCAGAAGCTCGGCTTCGGATTGATCGATGTCGACGTTCAAGCGCGGTGCTGCCACTTCAGCGGAAGTCTGCACGTTCACCGCTCCCGGAGTCTTTCGCAGGAAGTTCGCCACTTTTTCAGCCGCCGGGCCGATTTCGTCTTCGGGACCGGTCAGCGAGTAGAAGATCGCGCCGCCGCCGCCACCGCCGCCGCCCGTATCCTGATTGACCTGAAGATCGCCGCCCGGCAGCAGGTACGCCATGTTGCGGATCTGCCGCACGACGTTGTTCGTCTCTTTGTAGTGACCATCCTGAACCTCTGCCGTCAGCTGCGCGTAGTTGCCGCCCGTCGTCGATCCAAATCCGGACGGCTTGCGCCCCACGGTTGAACTGACCGACTTTATCCACTTCAGTTTCATGAGCGCGTCTTCGAACTGCGTGACATAGCGATCGGTCGTAGCAATCGGCGTACCCGGCGTATACGAAACCGTCATATCGATAACGCCCGTTTGCTGCGCCGGAAAGAAATCGAAGCTCACGCCGCCCAGAGACCACATAATGAGCCCTGTGACGATGGGGAGGACCAGCGTCGCAATGGTAAGCGGACGGTGCGAGCCCAGCGAAGCAAACCCGCGCAACGGTTTACCATTGGTTTTAGATCTCCGCCGGCGTCGCAACGCCCACGCAATTACGTAGCAGACCGCCGTGACGACGACGATCGCCGCGTCGACATAAAGAGCATTCTTTCCGCTGCCGATCAGCGCGAGAGAGTTCACGAGAAGAACCACGCAAACGAACACGACGAACGATCCGTTTTCGAGGGCAAACGGCAGCAGGTGGTCTTTATACACCCGTGTCATGGCGTCGTAACGGTGCACGATGAAGTTCAGGATGAGCAGCGCGACGATGAAGACCGCGAGGATGTTCATCAGGAACCAGCCCGTTGCGTTGCCGCCGAACCAGAGAGCGATCGACACAGTCAACAGGATTGCATCGAGCCGGCGATCGTCGAGCGCGCGAATCCACTTCGGCTCCGCCTCCGAGCGATTGCGCATGCTCCATTTCGCTGCCAGCAGCGGAGTAAGCGTGAACGAAACGAACAGTGAGAACAGCGTCGCGGTGACCACGACGGCACCGTACTCCTTCAAGTACTCGCCGACGATACCCGGGAGCAATGCAATCGGCAGGAAGACGACCACGTCGACCATGGTGATTGCGATGGCTGCGCTGCCGATTTCACTGCGGCCGTTGATCGCCGCATCGACAGGTTTTTGCCCCATGTCTCGATGTCGTGTGATGTTTTCCAAGACGACAATCGAGTCGTCGACCAGAATTCCGATGATCAGCGAGAGGCCCATCATCGAGAGGTCGTCGATGTGGAAACCGAAGAGCTTCATGAGGATGAACGTCGAGAGAATCGACGAGGGGATCGCCACGAGCACGACGACGGCATTGCGCCACGCGTGCAGGAACAGCATCATCACGATGGCCGTCAGGATGATGCCCTCGATAAGCGACTGCCCGACGCCCCAAAGTTCCTTTGCCGTGATGTCGGCCTGAGCGTCTTCCTCGACGAACTGCAGCTGTGGGAATTGCGCCTCGATTCCTTTCATCTTTTCGCGCGCAAGTTTCGTAGCTTTGATCTGGTCCGCATCGAGGGTTGGGTTGATCGAGATCGTCACTCGCGGTTTGCCGTTATAATGCGAGATGCTCCGCATTTCGATGTGGCTGTCGTATGCGTTCGCCACGTTGCCGATCTGCAAATTCTTGTCGGCGGAGCCTGGTACGGGCAGCGGAATCCCCAGCAAATCGTTCGCGTTGTTCACATACGAATGGATCGCGACGGTCGCTTCCTGCGTGGGCTGCGTCATGATGCCGCCCGGAACGTTCAGGTTGTTGTTCGCAACCGCGTTGAACACATCGGACAGCGTCGCATTCGTGGCGAGCAGGCGCGAGGGATCGGGCTCGACATGGAATTCGCGGTCCGCCGAGCCGTAGACGTCCACGGACTGCACGTTCGGGATCGCCTCGATTTGCGGGACGATTTTGTTGTTGACGAGATCCGCGATTTCCGGCTGCGAAAGCGTTTTCGAGCTCACGGCAATGTCCAGCAGCGGCGGCTCTTGATCGCCGGCCTTGATGACCTGCGGCGGATCGAGGTCGCTCGGCATGTAAATGCGCGCGGTGTCGACACGGCGCTGCACGTCCACGGCGGCCAGATCGATGTTCGTCTTTCCAATCTGGAAGAAGATCGCGACGCTGGCGGTGCCTTCTTGTATCGTCGCCGTCATGTGGTCGAAGTTGTCGATGCCCGCCATCTGGTCTTCGATGGGCTTGACGACCATACGCTCCATGTCTTGCGGCGAAGCGCCCGGATACGAAGCATAGACCACGACCACCGGGTAGTTCGTCCCCGGCGGATTGGAGCTGCGTCCCAGTTGAAAGAACGAGATCAATCCGAAAATCGCCAAGGCGATGAACACCATGGCGGTAATGATGGAGCGATTAATTGCAAAGCGGGTCAACCACACGATACGGAAAGCTCCTGGGCGGCCGTCATGCTATCCACTACGGCCGTTGGTGCGCTATGGTTTCATCCCTTACCGAAAGTTGCTTGTGACCACGACCCAAGCAAGCTGCGTTGAGGAATGTGGACGTGCGAAGCTGGAGGGGGTACCCTGCGGGCCCTTCGATACCTCAGGACCGGAGGGGGCGCGCAGCCGAAGGCGGAGTGCCTGTTAAACGGTTCGAGTCCAGTCACGCGCGTGAAGCAGCAACGCCGCACTTGGCGGCGCTGTGATGTTCATGCGCGAGACTGGACTCGAACCAGCACGCCCTTGCGGGCGCTAGCCCCTCAAGCTAGTGCGTCTACCAATTCCGCCACTCGCGCACGGGGGCTCCGCCCCAAAACGACGCCAAAACCAAACGCGCCTTGGGACAACTAAGAGAGTTTATACGCTACTTCACGCTCGGGTCAAGCGCATCCGTTTGACCGGCACCCCCAAAGGCGCATCAGCGCATATTCGGGTCTAATGCGTCCCGCAGTCCGTCGCCTATGTAGTTGATCGCGAGAACGGTCACGAGGATGCACAGACCCGGAAAAACGGCGGCCCACCACGCGATCTCGAGGTTGCTCTCCGCATTTGCGAGCATGTTGCCCCATGATGCGGTAGGCGGTTGAATACCGAAGCCCAAGAACGAAAGCGTCGATTCCAAGACGATGACGTTCGCGACGTCGAGCGTCGCCTGCACGATAATAGGCGCAACGGCGTTGGGCAGCAGATGGCGCAGCATGATGCGCACGTCTCCGTTGCCGATGGCCCTCGCGGCCTCGGTGTACTCGCGTTCTCGCAGCGACAGGTACGACGCTCGCACCAGGCGCGCGACCCCGGGCCAAGAGAGCGCTCCGATGATCACCACGATAACTCCGAACCCCAGCGATGCTTTACTGCTGCTCGCCGCGACGATACCGGTCAGCGTCAGGAGCAGCGGCAAAAGCGGAATCGACAAGAACACGTCGGTGACGCGCATGATCGAATAATCGACCCAGCCCCCGAAGTAGCCCGCTAGGGCGCCGAGAAGCGTACCGATGCAAAGCTCCATGACGACGGCCGCCACGCCGACGGTCAGCGAAATGCGCGCTCCGAACATCAGGCGGGAGAGCAAATCGCGGCCGTTCTCGTCGGTTCCCAGCGAGTGCCCGCCGCAATTGATCGCGTCCTGGAAGCACGGCGGCAGCGGGTTGCCCTGCCAATGCACTTCGTCGATGCCGTTCGGATCGTACGGCGCGAGCTGATGCGCGAAGATCGCGATCAAAACCATGAGCAGCAGCACGATGGACCCGGCCATCGCGAGCTTGTGCTTGCGGAAGCGGCGCCAGACGCTGCTCTTGCTGTACTCGATCGATTCAGCTTCGACGACTGCGGGTTGATTGAGCGGTGCGGATATGGCCATGTCGAGATTCCCCTAGTCGTACTTCACGCGAGGATCGAGCCACGCGTACGCCACGTCTGCGAGCAGATTGAACAGCACGACCAAAAACGCATTGAAGATGAGATATCCCTGCATCAGTGAGATGTCTTGCTGTCCGAGCGCATTGTAGAACAGGCGCCCTTCGCCCGGCCACGCGAAGATCGTTTCGGTGACGATCGCGCCGCCGAAGAGTCCGGGCAACGTGAGGGCCGTCACCGTGACCAGCGGAATGAGCGCGTTCTTGAGGCCGTGCTTAAAGAGCACTGTGCGAAAGTTGAGTCCCTTCGCCCACGCGGTTCGCATGTAATCCGTCTTGATCACTTCGAGCATCGACGAACGCATGAACCGGCTGTACAGCGCAACTTGCAGCAGCGCAAGCACGATCATGGGCAAGATCAAATGCGTTGCGCGATCGCCGAAATTGAACGTGTCGGAACTCGAGATTCCCGCCGACGGCAACTGAATCTGCCAACCACCGGGAAGCGGAATGCCATGAACCGCGAACGCCAACTGCATCATCAGCGCGAACCAGAACACGGGCATCGATTGGCCGAAAAACGCGAACGTCGTGATGACGTAATCCCAAATCGAGTACGGGTTGATCGCGGCGAAGAGTCCCGCGGACACGCCGACGACGAACGCGAGAACGAAGGACGAGACCATCAGTTCGAACGTCGCGGGCAGGCGTTCGACAATCGCGTTGAAGACGGGCTCGGAGTTGCTCATCGACCAGCCCATGTCGCCGGTGACGAAGTGTCCGAGCCAAACGACGTACTGAACGGGAATCGGCTTGTCGAGGCCGAGGTTGTGTTTGAGGCGCGCGATGTCGGCTGCGGTAATGTGCGGGTTCTGAAGGTACGCGCCGAGTCCGCCACCCGGTGCGTTGTGAAGAATCACAAAGAGGATGAACGAAATCAGGATCAGCAGCGGAATCGCCTGCAGCGTCCGGCGGACGACGTAGTTAAACAGGGCCCCCACCTCCAGATTTACAGGCGCTTCGGTCCGACCTCCGCGCCCCCCATCGCAAGCGATGGGGCCCCCACGAAGTCCCCGTGGGCGCCGCGATAATTTTTGCTGACTCGAGGCTTCTCCTTGCCAAGCCAAGTATCTGGCGGGTTTGGACGCGCAGTCACCCGACGTGGAAGACTTTTGCGAGGATGAATCCGATGCCCGTGAGGATCAGCACGATTCCGGCCCACAACTCTGCGCCTTCCTCGACACGCCGGCCCAGGAATCGTCCGAACGTCAGGCCGAGCACTGTGGCACAGATCGAAACGGCGAAAATCACACCGAGCGCGAGCCACAGCGGCACGCCGATGTAGAGAATCGAGAAACCGATGCCGAGCGAGTCCAGGCTGATGGAGAGCGATGCGATGAATAAGCCCCAGCCGCGCGACATGTCCAGCGGCGTCTTTTCTTCGGCCTCCCGAACCGCTTCCAAAACCATATAGCCGCCCACGCCGATGAGCGCCGCGAAGCCGATGTAGCCGGCAACGTCGCCCAGGAGACTTCCTGCAAGGCGGCCCAGACCTACACCGATGAGGTTCATGATGACCTCGGCGCTGGCGAAGGCCGCGCCGATCCGGATTTTCACGGCGCGCGAAGCACCGCGCATGCCGACGCCGATCCCGACGGCGAACACGTCAAGGCCGAGCGAGACCGCAACTACGAAAATCTTTAGGAGATGCAAGAAGGGCGCAATGCGAGCCGCCGCATGCGCATCCCTTTCGGCGCTAAAGCCGCGTGTTTATCGCGGACTGATTCTCGAGCGGATCGACCTTCGGATGCGCAAGCAGACTGTTCACTGCGGTGCGCAGTTGCGAGATGGTGAACGGCTTGTTCAAAAACAAGTTAGCGCCTGCGCTCTTCGCGCGGCCGTCCATCGCATAGTTCGTGTGTCCCGAGACCATCAGGATCGGCACGTCGCGCGTGCGCTCGTCCGCGCGCAGGCGTTCTATGAGATCGATGCCGGAGATTCCCGGAAGCATGAAATCGCAAATGATGATATCGAACGAGCCTTCACGATCGAGCGCGACCAACGCGCTCTCGGCGTCGTTCCGGATAATGATTTCGTAAGGGCCTTTGCGCAACACCGTTTCGATAAGTGTGCAGATGGCCGGATCGTCGTCGGCTATGAGTACCCGCCACGTGCGTTGCGTCATGCTGCAGGTCCCTTTCGCGTCACGTTTGGTTGCGCCTCGCCGCCCGGTCGCCGTTTGGTAAAGTTTTGTGTATGAAACAGCATGATAACGGTATGCTCTTTCATGCGGCTACGGCTATCTTGCTTCTGGTCATGCTCGGGCCGGTTATCGCGATGCTCGCGGCGGTGCCGCCCGCCGCGGTCGTACGTTCATTCTCCCAGCCTGATGCCCAAGACGCCGTGCGCGTCTCACTCGTTGCATCGAGTATCGCCGTGGCGATTGCGTCGTTTCTCGGCGTACCTGCGGGATACGCGCTTGCGCACGCGCGGCGCGGTGCGCGCGGCCTCGTGCTCTCGCTGCTCGCGCTGCCGCTCGCGTTTCCGCCGGTCGCATCCGGCATCATCTTATTGCAAACGGTAGGAACGCGTACGCCGCTCGGCGCCGCGCTCGCCGGCCACGGTATCGTCTTCGTCGATTCCCTGTGGGGTGTTGCACTGGCCGAATTCTTCGTCGCGGGATCCTTCGTCGCAATCACTGCGGCCGCCGCGTTCGGATCGCTGCATCCATCTTATGAAGAATCGGCACAAACGCTCGGCGCCGGAGCTGCGGCACGATTCTGGCGCATTGCGCTTCCACTGGCCGCACCCAACATACTTGCCGGTATGGTCCTCGCGTGGATGCGCGCAATCGGAGAATACGGCGCGACGTCAATCCTCGCATATCATCCGACGTCTCTCCCGGTGCAGCTCTACGTCGCGCTCTCCGCGCACGGCGTGAGCGAGTCGCTGTCACTGACCTACGGCTTCGTGGTGCTGGCAGCTATCGTCATCACCGTACAATGGGCTTTGCGCCGGCGCGTCGTATAGCAAAGCCGGTATGGCCGTACTCGATCGTATTTTTGCTCCGGATTCGCTGTTTTCTCGCCGCTGTTTCTTTTTGGCCAAGCGCTTCGTGGCCGGCGAAACGATAGAGTCGGCAATCGCCGCGGTACGCCAACTCAATGCCGCAGGTATGACTGCTACGCTGGATTTTCTCGGTGAGGACGTGCTGGAGGGCGAAGCCGCCGTCAAAACGCGCGACGCGTACTTCCGCATGCTGGATGCAATCGCGGGGGCCGGCGTGCAAAGCAACGTTTCCGTAAAGCTCACGGCCATGGGCATGCTCATCGATGAAGGCTTCGCGCTGGAGAACCTCATTTCGATTCTCGACTACGCGCAAGCGAAGAATGCCGCGGACCCGTTCGTGCGCATCGACATGGAGGGATCGTCGGTTACGCAGACGACGCTCAACATCTTCGAGAAGGCCTACGCGACGCACAAGAACGTTGGACCCGTCCTGCAAGCGTATTTGCGCCGCACGCCCAAAGACGTCGATCGTGCAATCGAACTCGGCGCTCGCGTGCGCATCTGCAAAGGCGCCTACAACGAGCCGCCGGATATCGCGTATAAAGAGATGCCGCCAATCCGCAAGCAGTATTTGGAATGCGCCAAGGCGCTGCTCACGCGCGGAAATTATCCCGGCATTG
>DATGJX010000268.1:0-36026 GCA_035294905.1 Vulcanimicrobiaceae bacterium
CTAGGAGAACCAAAATCGTTGCTTTGATTTAGCGATCTCAGCTTTCTCGCGTTCTATCGCTCTTGCCTGACAGAAAACGCCCCGATCCTTCCGGGCGTTTTTTGGCGTCTGCAGAGTGCTACACTAAAATGCGCGGCGCTAATCGCGCGCAGCGCGCTCCGGGCCTTGGTGCGTGCTTTGGCGGAAGGAGCAGTCATATCGGTCAAATCTTGCGTCCCAGTCATGGCTTTTCAAAGAGTTCGGAAATGCTCAAGGATCGCAAGCTCATCTTTTGCATGCTGCAGAAAGACGATCTCTGTTTTATGTTGAACCAGCGCGCGGGACGCCCACGGATATATACAAGACCCGAGATCGGTTGAGGAATCTTGGCTATCGCGTTTCTCGAGTCGTACATCGAGACTACGGCCAGACCGAATGTGTGCTTGCCGACGATGACGGATATTCGCATTGCTTCGGTGTTTCGACGTAGAAAGCGTCACCATAAGCGTCGAGTAAGGCCCTTTAAGTGCGGCGATCACGCTTTGCTCTTCGGCACACCGCACCGTTGGTGCAAGCGGTTTGGCGAAACAAAAACGGTTTTCCAAGCCGTCTACCGTTTTAGTGAATGTCTCACGGTTACTAGCCGAAAACGGCTCAACGCGCCTTCGATCGCGCTTGCGAACCGCTTGCGCATGCGCTACGATCGCATAATGTGCGCGTACAAGCGCGACTTGATGCGTTACGAGGTACGGACGTGAAAATAAAACTCGGCGCGGTATGGCATTTCAGCCTTGCCGTCACAGACCCGGAAAAAAGCGCGCAATTTTGGACGACGAACTTCGATCTGGAGGAAATGTTCCGGTCCGACGAGGCCATCGCGCTGACGAACGACGCGATCATCATCGGCTTCGTCAAAGGCACGCCGCACCCCGATACGGTCGACCATCTGTCGTTTCACGTCGATTCCATGCGGGCGCTCCGCGATGCGCTGGTGACGCTGAAGAAGAACGGCGTGAACCTGGAAGATCCGGGCGACGAGATCGGTCCCGCAGCGCCGGGCTCGCCGCACATGGGCCTGTGGTTTCACGATCCGGATGGGTATCGCTGGGAATTGTCGGTTCAAAATGGTGCGAACGAACGCTAACCGTACGTTTTAATAGTCAATGAACCGCGAATATGCAGCGGCGCTGGTGGCTTGTGCGGTCCTCTTGACGGCTTGCGCAACCTGTACGTCTTTGCCTTTGCCCGCGGCGGTTCCAATGGCGGCTTCGGGGGTTCACGCGGCTCCCGCCGGTGTTCCGCTGCACGTCGATGCCGACAGCCGCGTAGCGGTTCTCGAGTACGAAGCATGGTTCGGTCCGCGTGCCGTGACGTTTCAAAATGTCGGCGGCGGATACGATAGCGCCGACCCACACGTTATCGCGCAGCACGTGCAATGGAGGTTGGGGTTACACTGGACTGAACGCTGTAGGGAGCGAGATTTCAGCCTACAAGATCAGGTAATGTTATTACCGAAGAACCGGATAGTAAATAATCAAGTACGCAATATTTAGGATCGCAAACACGGTGCCTCCGGCCATTTGAACCCATTGATTCCTAACGAAGAGCGGAAACGCGACGGCCGCCAGCATCGGTATAACGAGCGCGTTTTCACTCATCCATTTTTGGATGCCAAGGATGGATCCGCCAATGTTCACGCCTATCGAAACGGCAATCAATACGAGAAACGCGGAAAGGTACGAGTGCGATTGTTCTTTTTGGAATAACGTTAGGTCAAAGTCGCGCTGTTCCTTGAATGTGGGTGACACCAAAGCGCAGACCAGGTATTGAGCGATGCCCAAAACGAATCCGCCGACAATCGCGCTAAGTGAAATTGCTTGCAAATCATGGAAGTCCCAAAGGCTGATCCAATTAATCGAAACGGCGAGCAGCGCATCAAACATCCAAATTGCGTGCGGCCAGCTAAACTTGATTCTACGTCGCTGGTGGATCATGGCATTTACCGCCAGAAGCAGGTGCGTCAACGCCAAAGCGTAGATGAACGAGAAGAACAGCATGATAAAATCGAATGCGTGCACCGTGTCCTCCCAGGTTTTTAAACGAGCATCGCTTCCGCGACGGCTTGATCTTCGCTCCAGTCGCGGCCTTCGTCCATGAGCTTCGCAAGTTCGTCTTCCCCGAGCCCGTTTCGGAGCGCGGCAACCATCTTGTCGTATTCCTGCTGCTCGGCGTATTCGCGTAACACTTCGAGCACGGTCAGGCGCGCGTCGACGTAGCCCAGCAGCCGCGCGGCGCGCACTCGATCACCGAATCCACGGTCTTGGTCGGTCTGTAGCGCGGCCACTGCCGCAAGATGTTGGAGCGAGAGCGTGAACAGGACATCGACTTGAAGATCGCGCGCCAGCGTCACCGCTTCCCGAGCGAACGTGCGAGCCTCATCGTAACGATCCAGTGCGATGAGGTACGCCGACATATTATACAGATGGTTCGTGACGCCGCGCGTGTTGTTGAGCCCCCGATCGACAGGGATCGCTTCTTCCACCAGCATTAGCGCTGTCAATGCGTCGCCGGCCAGGAACTCCGCGTCTGCCAAATTCGCTGCAACATTCGCCGTCGTAAGCTTATCGCCGAGATCTTTGTAGATCGCCAGCGCCTCAGCATATCCCGCGCGCGCGCCGGCCACGTCGTTTGACAGGCTGCGTATGCTGGCCAGACCCTCCAATACAATGCCGGTCAGCCTTTGGGCGCCCAGGGCGCGAGCGGCCGCGAGGACTTCGGTGAACGACAGCTCCGCCTCGGCAATCCGCCCTAAGACTGCGAGCGCGCCGCCCGCGATCCGCTGCGCTTGCGCGATCCCCGCCTGATCGCCCAGATCGCGATACCGCGCCAACGCCTGCTCGGCCGCCGCGTAGCTCGCTTTATGCTGCATCAACCCAGCATTGATTTCAGCTTCGGCGAGATAGAGTTTCGCCACGACCAGTACCGGGGTTGCCGCTGTTACCGACGCCAAGGCCATGCGCACGTACCGCCGAGCCTCCGCCGCAGCAAAGTATAACCAACCGAAACGCGGCGCGCCGGCCAACTGCTGCGCGAGAAGCACATCTCCGTGCTCGCTCAGCGCCCACGCCAGCGCGGCCCGCAAATTCTCTAACTCCTGCTCCACTCGCGCAAACCACATATAGTCCGGCGTCTTCTCGAGGTCGCGATCAAGCTGTTCGGCCAGCTTCACAAATGCTTCCGCGTGCGCGCGGGCCGCCGTTGCCTCTTCACCGGATTCGCGCAGCTTCTCGCGCGCGTACTGCCGCGTCGATTCCAACAGCCGGTAGCGCGTCCCACTTCCGGCGGGTTCCGCTTGAACCAACGACTTATCAACCAGAGATGAAAGCACATCGAGAATCGCAAGCTCGTCGATGCGCTCGTCGGTGCACACGGCGCTCGCGGTTTCAAGCGTAAAGCCGCCCGCGAAGATCGAGAGTTTTCGGAAGAGGGCGCGCTCGTCGTCCGTGAGCAGATCGTAGCTCCAATCGATCAGGGCGCGCATCGTCTGATGGCGCGGCAGTGCGCCGGCATCCCCACCTTTCAACACACGAAAACGCTCATCGAGTTTTTGCGCAAGTTGCTGCGGTGAAAGCACCTTCACCCGCGCGGCAGCCAGTTCGATGGCGAGCGGAATACCGTCCAGCCGGCGGCAAACCTCGGCAACGTACGGCGCGTTTTCTTCCGTGAGCGCGAAGCGGTTGTCGCTCAGAACGGCGCGATCCACAAAGAGCTGCACGGCGCCTGGGATCGCAAGCGACGGCATTCGATACGTCGCTTCGCCGGAGGTGTTCAGGGGCTCGCGGCTCGTTGCCAGGATGTGCACCTGCGGGCAAGCGCGCAGAATGGCACCGGCGATGCGGCGCGCTTCGTCTATCACGTGTTCGCAGTTGTCGAGAATGAGTAGCGGCCGTCTACGTTTGAGATAGGCCAGTATCGCGTCGAAAATGGAACGATTTGGCTGTTCTTGAACGCTCAGCGCCTGCGCGACGATAGTCGCCACGAGCGCGGGATCGGATATCGGCGCAAGCTCCGCAAGCCATATGCCCTCATACGGTCCATCGAGTAACTCTGCTCCAACCTGGATCGCACAGCGCGTTTTGCCAGCGCCGCCCGTCCCCGTCAATGTAACCAGCCGACGTTGCTCGATGAGGGCTTTAATATCAGCGACGGCGTCATCTCGCCCAACGAACGAGGTAATCTGCGACGGTAGATTATTCGGAAGATGATCGAGCGAATGCAGTTCCGGAAACTCTTCCCGCAAATCGGGAGCAACGAGCTGATGGATGTGCTCAGATTGTGCGAGGTCCTTGAGGCGATGCGCTCCAAGATCGCGTAAGGAACTCTGGGCAGGGAGCGCACCCTGGAGCAATTCGGTGCAGGCACTGGAGACCAAGACCTGAGCGCCGTGAGCGACGGCGAGCAGCCGTGCAACGCGATTGACTGCCGGGCCGAAGTAGTCGCCGTCGCGCTCGTCGGTGTGGCCTGTGTGTAGCGCCATCCGCACGCGCAGTTCGCCTACTGCTGAAAAATCTTCGTTCTGAAGCGCGCGCTGCGCATCAAGTGCTGCCGTAATTGCCCGCGGTGCAGTAGAAAACGCGGCGCAGAAGGCATCGCCGATGGTCTTGAAGATGTAACCGCCGTGTCTTTCGATAGAAGCGCGCATCAGCGCATCGTGCCGTGCGAGCGCGGTGACCATCGCGTCGCGGTTCTGCTCCCAGCGTGAAGTACTGCCTTCGATGTCCGAAAACAGAAACGTAACCGTGCCGGTGGGCCGAGCCGAGAACGGCGGTCCCGCCGCCTGTGTCGCCATGCGCTGGATTTCGCGTCAGGGTTGCCTTGCTCCGCCGGCTCCCGAGTCGCATTACCCGAAGTAGGGTGTTATCCTACAGTATGAGCATGTTGCGGCGTTCTTTCGTAGCCGTATCCCGCGCGCTGCTAGCGGTGGCGTGTTCGAGCGAGCCTTCCGATCATATGCACTCGTCGAAAACGACCGCACCGCTTTCGCGAGAGCAAGCGCGTGTGCGGCGGCCGGCGGCGTCTTCCTAGACAATGTCTTCGGATGGATGGTGCACGTCTACCCGTTCGAGACCGACGTCGCAAAGGAGTTCTAACGATGCTGTTTTTGCTTATGGATTACGCAGATACGAGCGATCGAGTTTCGCGACGTCGGGGCATCCCAGCAACCTTAGCGTGCGCGTAACGTCATTACGCAAAATCCGAATAGCCTTGGCTACACCCGGACCGCCTGCCGCACCAAGACCGTAAGCATACGCGCGTCCGACGAGCACGGCACGCGCACCCAAACATAACGCTTTTACGATGTCGCTTCCGCGTCGAATGCCGCTGTCAAACAGAATTTCGGTTCGGCCGCCGACCGCCTCGACGACTTCCGGGAGCGCGCGAATCGTCGGCGCTACGGTATCGAGCTGCCGCGCGCCGTGATTCGACACGACGATCGCTTCCGCGCCCGAATCGACCGCACGGCGCGCGTCTTCCGCCGAGAGAACGCCTTTTATGACAATCGGGCCGCCCCATGCGTGGCGAATCCAGGGCAAATCCTTCCACGAGACCGTGGATTGCTCGAGCGCAGCGCCTACGTCGGCGTACGGCATCGGCCCCTGACCCGGAAGCATCACATTCGGAAAACTCATCATGCCGCCGTCCGACAAGAAATCCATGACCCATTTCGGGCGCGTCACGAATTGCGACGCATACGGCAGCATCTCGAAAAAGTTGCGGCTCGCGAGCTGCTTTGCGCCGTTTCGCACGTCGCGTTCGCGCAGGCCGGCAACGGGTGTATCAATCGTCACGACCAACGCAGAAAAACCGGCTGCGCGAGCGCGTTCGATCGCTGCCATAGCGACGTCTCGGCCGCCTACGAGATAGAGTTGATACCACGCCGATCCCGACGTCGAAGCTTTTACATCCTCAAGACGACATCCCGAAAGCGTCGATTGAATGTAGCCGGTTCCGGCAATGCCGGCTTGATGCGCCGCCACGCATTCTCCGCGCGGATAGAACAGCCGCGAGCTTCCGACCGGTGCAAGTAAAAACGGCAGGGAAATCTCCGTACCGAGCACGGTCGTACGCAAATTCGGCGCGGGACACTCCACGGCGTTACGCGCCTGAAATTCGAGGGACTCGAATGCGCGGCAGTTCTCGCGCAGCGTGACTTCCCCGTCTGCGCCGCCGTCGATGTAGTCGAAAACGACGCGCGGCAAACGGCGCTTTGCAAGCTGCCGGAGATCCGCGATGTTGACCGCCCGCGATATGCCCATGAGCGGGGATTCTCCATCGGCAACGAAGGCGCTCTAAAAAAGCGCCTCTAACTAGGCGTGATGCTCACTGCAATCATGTTTTCCATCATTGCCTCTGTCCCTATTCCGAACGCTGCGGCACCGGCCCAAGCACCGCCGCCCGTTACCCTTTCACATTACATGTCGACCGCCGATCCAGGACGCGTGTACGACATGGGCTGTTTTCAAGCAACCCAAAATGTCAGCGGGATCGCCGTGCTTTCCTTCGGGCGGCCGATGTACGACGCCACGAGTAAGAGTTACGGCGTCCTCCTCTATCACGGCAGCTTCACGCCCATTGCGCAAATTCAAAGTGCGGTCGAAGCGTATCTCGACGGCTATTGGAACTGCATGCCGAAGGATAGCAGCGAGGCACTGCAGGTCGGAGTCGGCACGACGAATTACAGTTACGACGGACCGGCGAAACCAGGATGGGTCACGCGCGAGCACGGCACCGCCTGGGCAACGATGATCGTTGCTCTCGAAGATGACGTGCGAGCCAAAGGGTACGCGTCACATCTCACCGTCCTGGGCGCCGATGACATGGAACCCAGTTGGTCACCTGCGCAGGCCACTCGTGCGTGGGTCGACGGCTACGCCGCGATGACGCACATCCCGCTCGTGAATTTCGGTTCTGCCGACGGTTGCCCGCCGTACGGGACGTGCAACAACGGGTGGACGCCCGAAGACGTGTGGTACGTATCGGAGGGCAGCGGCGTCAGCGAGACGTTCCCCGAAATCTACACCGAAAACGGCGCCCAAGCCAAGGAGTGGTACAACATCAGTCTCTACGGGGCTGTTCATCACGATCGCCCGATTCATTTCCTCGGCGCATGGACGCAGTATCAAGCGGCGGATCTTTGCTGCACGCTCGATCCGCAAGAAGCGTTCGCGCAACTCAGCAGCGCCCTGAACGCAGATCCGCGCACCGCGCAAACGCTGCAGTACGCAAGCGACATCACGTGGGCGAACTGATTTGACGAATGGGAAACAGTTCGCGCTTTGTTGCGAACCAGACGTACACCAGCGTGATGCCGGTTGGAACGAGTGCGAGAATGCTTGATACGATAAGCGGCACATCTCGCGTGTTGACGCCGTAGCCGACCCATGCCAGCGCCCCTATGCCGTAGATCGCGAGTGTCAAGGGTGATGCGCCTTCACACCTGTGCGACCGCAGTATTTTGATGCACTGCGGCAGCATGGCAAAGGCGCTGCAGAACGTTCCAATCCATCCCAATAGTGCGACGTCCATCGTTTCATGATGTCGGCGCTATTCGTGCTTTACGTGAGTCGCCGAAGAGGCAAGCGAGGGTTTGCCAAACACCTAGGTTCCGGCGCCCTCGCCCGATCGGATGACGTATTTCAGCATAAAGCGATCGAGAGTCGCGGTCGCAGCGGGCGTACCGTAATTGAAAAAGAGCTCGTTCCCGCCCGGAAATTTGCGATGAAACGAGGCTGCGAGATTTACACCCGGGACGGCGAAGCCGCCGGTTCCGCTGATCGAGCGCAAGCCGATCGAAATGTTGGAATCGGCGCCGAGAGACTCGCCGATCGAAACGCGGCGCAGCCACTGCGAGTTCAGCACGCCGCTCGTCAACGAACGCTCGATTGTTGCGTCGTATTCGAGCGATACGGAGTACCGTTCAGCGATCGGCCTCGACGTGGACGAGGTGTACAGCCAAGTGTAGTTCCCGCCGTACGGCCCCTGATTCAAGCTGACGTCAATCGGTTCGGGCGTTCCGTCACGATACCCGATTCCGGTACCGAACAAATGAAAGGTCTGGTACGTTGGGTTTCGATAGCACGGATAGCCTGTAAAGGTCGTTTGGCCGATCGAAGGTCCGGAGCACCCCGGGCCTGCGGGAATGTCGTACGCGAGTAACTGGCCGATGAACGGCCCGCCTGCATCGATGCTGAACTGATTCTTGAACGTGAGTTGCAGATTCCCGTACGCGTCCGCTTCATGCACGGCGCCCGAGCGATCGAAATACCGGTCGGCGTAGTACTGAACGTTCCAGTTTTTGATAGCGGGTGACGCTCCGGTGAACGAGACAAATCCAAACAGCCCGTGGACGTCGGAAATGCCCACGAGGCCGTCGAGCGGACTGAAATCTGGTGCGACGTTCTCATAGCCGGTGCGTACTTCGACATTCGACCGCGCCCAATCGAGGAAGCCGTAATCGTAGCCGGACGAACCCAACGATTGAACCGGGGTTCCGTGTTCGGTCGCGGCATCCGCAAAATACGTCAGTCCTTCACGCACGTTTTTCGCTTCCACGCCGAACTCTTCAGTCGAATCGCTGCCCGCGACGCTGTGATGCGCCATAACGCCGTCCGCCCAATACGAAAGCGAAAGATCCGGCGTCGCATGCTTGTAACCGAACGCCGTATCGTCGAACGTATTACCGGTAGTCTGATCGAAACCGCGGAAATTCAGTAAGCCGAACGACTGCAGCCCGAACGTGCCCTCGACCTTTTCACCGTAGTCGAATGGCCCTATTCCGGGCGTATAGAAGATGAAAGCCGGGTTAAACAGCGATCCGATCGGCGTCGGATTGGGTGTGATGAAACCCGCACCCTGTGCGAAGAACGGCCGGTACTCTTTGAGAATGCGCGGAAATTCTTGCGGTGTGATTGTCTGCTGATCGATCTCGACGTTTGAAAAATCGGGGTTACCGGTCGCGACGAAATTCATCGTGTTCGTCAACGGAAGCGTCAGGTCGATGCCGAGATCGCGCGCGCTCTGCGGACGAAACGTTCCGTCGGATTGCTGAATCAACGAGCGATCGCGGCCCGCCGCGCCCAGCGCGTACACCTCGACTTCAGGCCGCGCTCGTTGCGCATGCTGAAAACGGTTGAACGTGATAGCGCCGAGTCTGGGCCAGTAGCGCGTGTCGCCGAACACCGGCCACGACGCGCCGGGATCGTCTTGCATCAGTGGATCGAATGCCCACGTGTAATGCTCCGCGGCACTGGCGATTCCGCGCACCAGGTTGAAGCGCCAGGTTTGACGCGGAGCCGGGCGCAGGCGCATCGCATCCAACGGAATCACGAGGACCGCGCGCCATACTCCCGGCGAAACTTGCGCGGCCGCTTGCCATCTGGGCTGATAGCGGGCGGTTTCGCTGGCTTGTTCATAGCGGACGCCGCGCGGCGTCGTTTCGAAATAGTAGGCTTGCGAGCCGTTGCCGCTCGTATCCACACCGATTCCGACGAAATCGTCGAGACCGAAGCCGACGTCGTTCGCGGTTTGATTTGCCACGATGGGCTCGCGCTGCCGGCACACGAAGGCGACGTACAAATTTGTATCGTCGTAGAGTACGTAAGCCTCAGTCGAATCGGCCGCAAGACTGCGAGTTGTGATGTTGACGAATTGGTTCGTCCTCAGAACTCTCCCAAGCTGCCAAGCGGGGTCGGTCAACGACGCGTCGAGGGCAAGCGGGTGAGGCGCTCGGGCTGCCGCAAAAGACTCGGCGGACGTAACCGCGGCAAGCGCGGGGGTACTCACGGCGCAAGCAAGGACGAGTGCCACAAATAAGGGAGAGAGTATGCGTCGCGGAGTCACGGGTTAGACTTCAAATTTCCCGGAGAAGTTCCGCCAGGCAACCATGAAATGGGCGGCGCGCAGGTTTAAACCATCAAGAGATTCTGAACGATCTTCTTCCACTACAGAGATGCGTCTCTGCTAATAAAGCCCGAACGTACGTTTACAAACCCGGCCCGATCCGCGCAAGATTGGCGATGAAGGACGCCTGCCATGTCTTACCGCCGTCTCGCGAATACTGGATTTCGAAGTGATGCGTATTGGGGTGAATATCGGACCACACCTCACGTGTCAGAACGTAGGCGCCGCCGTCTGCAACCGGAAACGAAACCAGCTCGCCTCGTCCGTTCTTGAACGTGCCTACCATCGACGGATCGAACGTGCCGCTGCCGCTGCCTGCGAACGTTTGGCTCCACTGGCGCGCCTGCGGGTTGTAGAGAAACAGTGTCAGGCCTGCGAATCCGCCGGATTCGTTCGACGCCTTGATCTCTTCCAAAAACGCGCGTCCGCCCCAGATCTTGCGCCACGCCACCGTCCCAATATACGAGGTCGGAGCGTCCGCATTGTCGCCGGCCGTTTCGTAGGATTTGATATGCGTCGACCAGGTTCCGTAACTGAAATCGAAATCGTGCGACGTGTTTTCAACCGTTTGCGAGGCTTCCGAAGGAGCAGAAAGACTCGTGCGCGTCAGGTTCGCGACAAAGTTCGGTTCCCACGTCTTACCGCCGTCATCCGAGAACGCTTGCTCGAATGAATACGACGTGGGTGTGATGTCGAAGAACGTCTGACGGTCGAGGATCGTCCGCCCGTTGTACGTTTCCTGATTGTAGAACACCCCGCGTCCATGTTCGAAACCGCCGAACATCGCCGTTTCGAGCGTCCCGTCCGCGCTGCTCGCACCGTTGAGACTCCACTGACGCGACGCTTTGTTGTACAAGCGTACGTTGAGGAGTTCGAGGTGGCCGGGACCGTTCGCCTCAATCTCTTCGACGTTCGCGGCACCGCCCAAGGCCGTGCGAACGGTAACCGTCCCGTCGTACGTCACCCATGCGTTGCTTCCGCTGAGCGGATGCACCAAGCGACGAATGCGCGTGTGCCACGTGCCGAAGTCGAAATCGAAATCGTGTGCGCCGTCGGGAGGTGCGTGCGCAACCTGTTTCTCGTAGGTCGCAATCCAAACAGGCGCCCACGTTTTACCATTGTCGTACGACCGTGCGATCACGTCGCGATACGACGTTGGCGAGCTTATCGTTGAGAGCGTGCGAACGACGGCGCGTTTGCCGTCCACGTCGTCGGTAGAGCGAAAATCACCGACATTGCCGTGAAACGAGCCGATCGACGGAGGCTGCAGCTCACCATCCGTGCTACTTGCAAACGACAGCTTCCAACGGCCGGTCGCAGGATTGAAGAGGCGCAACTGCATGCCTTCGATGGTACCGGCGGCCCCGTGAATCTCGAGAACGCCGATATTTGCGCGGCCGTGCCAGAGCGGCGTGACCGTGTGCGTTCCATCGTAGGTCACCCATTTCGTCGAACCTGAAGCGTTGCGCGTGAGCCGCGACGCGTGGACGCTCCACGTCCCGAATTGATAGTCGAAGGCGTGCCCCGGGGGGACGACCAGCGCCAGAAACAGAGCCAGGAATTGCATGCGATGATTCTAAGGCAGGAGCGGCTCCCTGTAACGTGCCACTTGAAGTCGATATGAGAGAGCCGCTTCGCCTGGAACCCCTCTTCCCTGACCGAAACACGGGTGAGCCGCTGGCCGTGCAGCTCGTACGCAGACTGCGCGAGGCCATCGAGGCTGGGAGCTTGGCGCCCGGGACGAAGTTGCTCGGCTCGCGGCAGCTCGCAAAACGGCTCGGACTCGGACGAAACACCGTAGCGCTCGCCTTCGAGCAACTCACCGCCGAAGGGTATCTCGAAGCGCGGTCCGGATCGGGCACATTCGTTGCGGCATCGGGCATCGAACGCCGGCCTCAAGAACCACATGCCGATTTCCCCGCGCCCGACGGTGCGCGCCGTATCGGCGCGCTGCGCGCATATTTCGAAACTGCGGCCGGTGATGGTCCGCTGCGCCCCGGCATGCCCGCACTCGCGCTTTTTCCGACGTCCGCCTGGCGGGGAGCTGCACGCCGTGCGCTCGATGCAACATACGATCTCGGTTACGGGCCGGCAAGCGGTTTGCGTGAATTGCGCGATGCGATCGCGATGCACGTGCGCCAGTTTCGCGGAATCAACGCGCGTCCCGATCAAATCATTGTGGTCGAAGGCGCGCAAGCTGCGATGCACCTTGCAAACCTCGTGCTCACGCGCGCCGGCGATATTATTGCGATTGAGGACCCCGCATATGCGCTCGCGCGTGCGTCATTTGAAGGGCACGGCCTTCAGCTCCATCCGGTGCGAGTAGACCGCGACGGCGTGCAAACCGATGCGTTGCCGGCGCGCGCTCGCTGCGCATTCGTTACGCCGACGCATCAGTTTCCATTGGGCGGAACGCTGCCGCTCGCACGTCGCCTAGAGCTGCTCGCATGGGCCAAACGGTACGACTCGTACATCCTCGAGGACGATTACGACAGCGAGTTCACCGCACGCGCACGACCGCTGCCCGCGCTGCAAAGCCTCGATCGCGATGAACGCGTCATCTACATCGGGAGCTTCAGCAAGACGCTGGCGCCCGGCATACGCACCGGGTATCTCGTCATTCCCCCACACTTGGCACGCATCTTTCGAACAGCGCGCGCAAGTACGAGCCTTGGTCTTTCGTTACAGGCACAACTGACGCTGGCAACGTTTTTGCTCGAGGGACATTTTGCGCGTCACATTCGGCGGATGAACGCGATCTACGAGCGGCGCCGCACCATACTCGCACAGGCGCTGGCATCGCTCGAGGGCGCGTTCACTTGTGGTCCGATGCAAGTAGGACTTCATATCGCCCTCGTCGCGAACGAGCCGTTCGACGACCAAGGGTTATCGCGCGCGCTCGACGGGCAGCGGCTCGTCGCGCTCTCGAGTCTCTGCATCGCGCGTACCGACTGCGCCGGTTTCACCCTCGGTTTCACCAACGGTACCGATGCAGACGTGGAATCCGCGGGGCGGGCTTTGGTCGCGGCACTTCGATGGTACAGTTAGTCAATGCAGCGAAACGAGATCCTCAAGCGCACCCACGAGTACGTTCAGCCCTTCCGGGTCACCAAAGGCGAGAGTTTTCAACTCGAGAACTACGACCCCCGCGGCACGTGCGGGCTGAAGGACAAGGACGCGGCTCACGAACTTCTTCAGCAAGGCATCGACTGGCTCGCGCGAGAGCAGGACATGCTTTACGCCCAAGATCGCTGGTCGCTGCTGCTGATCTTCCAGGCGATGGATGCGGCGGGCAAGGACAGCACGATCAAACACGTCATGTCGGGTTTGAATCCACAGGGCTGTCAGGTTTTCTCGTTCAAGCAGCCCTCACAAGAAGAATTGAACCACGACTTCATGTGGCGATATTCCAAATGCTTGCCCGAGCGCGGGAGAATCGGGATATTCAACCGTTCCTATTATGAGGAAGTGTTGATCGTTCGCGTGCATGCGAACATCCTGAAGCAGGAAAAGATTCCGGACGTGCTCGTCGGCAAGCACATATGGGACGAACGGCTCGCCGATCTCGCGCAGTTCGAGAGCTACCTCAATCGTCAGGGCGTCGTTATTCTCAAGTTCTTCCTGAACATGTCGCGCGAAGAACAGAAGAAGCGTTTCATGAAGCGCCTCGATACGCCCGAGAAGAACTGGAAGTTCTCCTCTTCGGATGTGCACGAACGCGAGTTCTGGGATGATTACATGCGCGCGTACGAAGAAGCTCTTCGCGCTACCGCGTCGGAGCATGCCCCTTGGTTCGTGGTGCCGGCGGACAAGAAGTGGTTTACACGCCTCGTTGTCGCTGCTGCGATTGTGGAAGCGGTAGAGCGGCTCAATCTCACATACCCGACGGTCGACGCCGAACAAGCAAAAAGAACTGGCGGTTATGCGTGCAGCATTGACCAGCGAGACATAACGATTGGCGATGTTTACACGCACTCACCGCGGGTAAAAACTCGTCCTCAAATCCACGAACGGTGCGATGGAGGACAAGAATGCACTCGGCGAACCCGACCGCATACTACATAATCGGCGCAATCATCGTGGTCGCGATCATCATAGCGGTAGCGATCTTTTCGTCGCGCGCCGGGAGAACGAGGCGGCTGCGGCAGCGCTTCGGACCCGAGTACGACCGAGCTGTGCGTACTACAGGCGATCAAACGGCAGCGGAGCGGGACCTTGCTGCGCGAGAATCTCGCGTGAAACGCATGCATATCGAAGAACTTCCGGCCGGCGCGCGCGATCGCTATGCCGAAGAATGGCGAACAGTCCAGACGCGCTTCGTCGATCAGCCGCGTGAGGCGCTTGGCGACGCCGACAGTCTGGTCGAAAACGTCATGCGCGACCGCGGGTATCCGATGAGCGATTTCGACCAGCGCGCAGCCGACATTTCACCCGACCATCCGCAGGTCGTCGATAACTACCGAATCGCTCACGGCATCGCGGTTCGAAGCGAGCGCGGCGACGCGAGCACCGAAGATCTGCGCCAAGCGATGGTGCACTACCGGACACTCTTTAACGATCTACTTGGAACTTCCGAAAGAAGGGACAGCCAATGAACGAGCAGCGGACACCCGCGGAGCAAACGCGTGTCGAGCAGGGAACTATCGGCCAGGAGACACGGCTGCAAGACGCGGATGCCGGCTTTCTGCCGGAGCAGCGTATGAGCGCGCTGCGCGAACGCTGGAACGACGTGCAAGCCGGCTTCGTGGACGATCCGCAGAACGCGGTCCAACAGGCGCACGGTTTGGTAACCGAGCTCGTAGACGAACTCGTGCAAACGTTTTCGCAGGAGCGGACGACGCTTGAAAATCAGTGGAAGAGCGGCGTAGAGGCCGACACTGAGACGTTGCGCGTAGCGTTGCAGCGTTACCGTTCGTTCTTCAACCGGTTACTGGGCACGTAATCGTCGATCTGAGGATGGAGTGTGACAAAACACCCTGCATTTGCGGGGTGTTTTTTGTGCCATTGCTTCGGCATCGAGACGCGTCGCTGATAGGCGGTGTGCGTGACGGAGGTGCGGTTCTCAGACCTCTCAAAGGTACCGCCGCTAGTCTTATCACGGGGCAATCACTTGCACGAATCTATCGCTCGCTCTTTCGCTTGCTGTTTTTGGCAACGCGCGAGCCGCCTTTGCGCGGCCGGCGGGCTTGCCGCTTTGGCGGCATGCGGTCATCCTGCTTCTAAAGCGGAGCCTCCACCTTATGTTGCAACCGCTGTGGCTTCGTACGGAACCATCCGGCCTGCCTCGCAGCTCGCGGGCATCATCGCCCCGTATGAGAACGTTGCGGTTCAAACGACCCTTGTCGAACCAGCCGACGCGGTGTACGCGCAGGAGGGCGATCGCGTCTATCGCGGCGAGGTGCTCGCGCGCCTTGATACTGCCGATCTTCAGGCACAGCTGAACTCCGACGTCGCCAACGAGCGTCATACGTACGCACAGGGTGATCTCACCATATCGCAAGGTTCGGACACGCTTCGCCAAGCCGAAAATACGCTTCGCACCGATCAGGTGAATCTGCAGCGTGACGAAGCGCTGCTTCACCACGGCTACATCGCTCAGCAAGCCTTCGACGCGCAGCTGGAAACCGTACACAACGACGAGCAGACCGTCGCCGCCGATCAGGCGACCGTGCAGCAAAATGGATCCTTGACCGGAACGTCCGGGCTCGCGGCGACTGCGGTGGCGCAAGCACAGGCGCAAGCCGAACAGGTCCGCGTTCAAATTGCAAAGGCAACGATCGTCTCGCCAATTGACGGCGTGGTCGTCAACCGCAATTTGAATCCCGGCGAGTATCCGGGCAACCGTCAGATCTTCACGCTGCAGCAGGTCGATCCGATCTACGCGGTCGTGCACGGCTCTGGGGCCGAGATCGCCGCCATCGCAAAGGACTCGCCCGCAACCGTCACGCTTTCCGATTTGAACGAACGCGTTTCCGGAAGCGTGGTCGGCGTTCTCAATCAAATCGTGCCGGGTTCGACGGATTTCATGGTAAAGATTCTGCTGCAGAATTCGCTGCATAAAATCCGCCCAGGCATGGCCGTGGAAGCCTCCGTGGTGTTACCTGCATTGCAAGGCGTCCGCGTTCCCCTTACTGCCTTTACCGACGAGAATCACTCGCAGCTGATGATTGTGAGTCCGCAGGATCGCGCGCAGGTACGCCAGGTCAGGGAGATTGGTGATGACGGCACCACTGCCGTCGTAACCGGACTGACGCCCGGAACGCGCGTTGTGACGAACGGTATGGCCAGCGTCGGAAACGGCGAAAAAGTTTCGCTCCAGTGAATCTGACCAAGCTCTTCCTCGAACGGCCGCCGCTGGTCTTCGTACTGGTTTCGGTGATGATCGTGGCCGGCGTGATCTCGCTGACCACAATCGTCAAAGAACTCTTTCCGAACGTCTCTCAACCGACGATTACCATCTCGGCAGATTACAACGGCGCGTCGGTCACCGAAATGCGCGACAACATCGTCGCGCCTATCGAAGAGAAGCTAGCCGGTACGACGGATCTTCAAGACATCAATTCGGTGGTGCAGCAGGGCCAGGCGCAGATCTCGGCCACGTATACCATCACCTCCAGTGAGGCGACCGACCTTGCCCTGACGGAGAAGGCCGTGCAGGCTGCGGAAACCGAGCTGCCGAGCAATATGCAGGTGCCGACCGTCAATATCCGCGATCCCGCGGAAGAGACGGTCGTGACGCTGGCGATGTATTCGTCGAAGCTGACGCCCGGCGAGCTCGCGCTTTACGCGAACAACGTCGTCGTTCCGCAGATCCAACAGATTCCCGGCATCGCCTACGCGAGCGTCGGAGGAGCCGTCACGCCGGCATACGAGGTCGAAGTCGATCCTGCGAAGCTCGCGGCGCGCAACCTCACGATCAACGACGTCATCAATACGCTGAACCAGCAAAACAGCCGCGTGCCGGGCGGTTACGCGTACCAGCCTGGGCGTCAGACGATCATCGACGTGCGCGGCGACATCCAGACGATTCAGCAAGTCAAAGACCTGCCGATTATTGCGAGTGGTCCTGCTGCAGCCTCGAATCAGACTGCCGGCCAGGTGAACGCCTACAACGGCGGCGTCTCGAGTCTTCCCGGAGGCGTCAATCCGTGGACGGCGAGCAACCAGGTAACGCGCATCGGCGAAGTCGCGAACGTCGTTGAAGGCAACGAACCGCAACTGCAATACGCGCGGATAAACGGCGAGCGCGGTTTCTTTCTCTCGATTCAGAAGACCGCCGACGCCAGCGAAGTCGACGCCTCCAACAACTTCATGAAGCAGCTGCCCGATATCGAGCGCGAGTTCCCGGCGATTCATTTCGAGATAGTCAACATCGCCTCGCGCTTCACGCAGCAGCAGATGGATGCGGTTTTGCATACGCTGCTGGAAGCGATCTTTCTAACCGCGGTCGCGATGCTGTTTTTCCTGCGTTCTTGGCGCAGCGCCATCGTCGTCTGCATCGCCATACCGACCTCTCTTGCCATCGCATTGACGGTCATGCGAATGACGGGCATGACGATCGACACGATCTCGATGCTCGCCATGACGTTGGTCATCGGTATCCTGGTGGACGACTCGACGGTCGTCCTCGAGAATATCGAACGGCATTTCCGCGACCTGAAGCAGAATCCGAAAGATGCCGCCTATGAAGGGCGTATGGAAATCGGCGCGGCAGCCGTCGTCATCACGTTGGTCGACGTTGTCGTTTTTCTCCCGATTGCGTTCATATCGGGTCAGGTGGGGCGGTTCTTGGTCGAGTTCGCGTTGATCATCGTCATCTCGACGCTGACCTCGCTGTTTATCTCGTTTACCGTCACCCCCACGCTTGCCGGCCTCTGGGCGTTGCAATCGCACTGGAAGCCATGGCGGATCGTCGATGCGTTTGGCCGCGGGTTCGACAAATTGCGCGAATGGTACGCGCATCGGGCACTGGCTTGGGCGCTGAAGCATCGTACAGTCGTCGTTGTCGGCTGCATGCTCAGCTTCGTGCTGGCTCTCGCTCTTGTCCAGACTGGATTGGTCGGCGAGAATTTCATCCCGCCGGTCGATCGGGGCGAGATTTATATTCAGATGCAGTATCCGGAAGGCACGCCGATATCCGCGGTTCGCGCAGGTGCGTACAAACTCGAAGCGTTCATCGACAAGACCTCGGATTTGCAACACGAAACGACGGTCGCGGGCGCCTATTCCGCATCCTTCGGCGGTTTCGTCGTTCAGCCCGACGTTGCGCAGATCCACGTCTTTCTGAACGACAACCACAAATACCCGACGGACTATTGGGTCGCTCAGTATCAGCGAGCACTTCACCGCATCTTGCCGACGGTCACGGCATCGGTCGTGCCGGCGAGCAGCACGCATGGCGGCAACGCGCAGCCGATCGATTTCCTCGTCTCGGATCTCACAGGCGGCGATCCCACACCGTACGCGCAGCGTGTGCTGGCATTGCTCAAATCGACGCCGGGCGCGACGAGCGTAAACAGCTCCGCGCAAGAACTCGCGCCCGAGATTTCGGTGACGTTCAACCGGCAGAAGGCCGAAGCGCTCGACGTCGACTTAGGCCAAGCGGCGAGCGCTGCAGGTGCCGCCTTTGGCGGTAACGTCGCGACGCAGTTTGAAACGCCGTCGGGTTTAGAGCAAGTGCAAGTCATCTATCCGCTGGCGGATCAGTCCAGCCTCGGGACGCTTTCGGCGCTGCCCATCCGCGCGAACAACGGGCAGATCGTGCATCTCAGCGACATCGCGGCGTTTTCACTGACGCCGACGCCGCCGTTCATCACGCGAACCAATCGCCTTACCGTCATTCACGTCGACGCGAACGTTGCTCCGGGCACCTCGCTCTCGAACGTCGAGAGCGCCTTCGAAAAACGGCTTCCTTCGCTGCATTTTCCGCCGAACGTCGTCGTGCGTCCCGCGCCGATGGGGCAGCAAGACTTCATGCACCAGATTTTGCTCGGAATGGGCATCTCGATGATCCTCTCGGTAATTCTGGTCTTTCTGCTGATGGTGGCGCTCTACAACAGCTACAGCTCGCCGTTCATTATTCTCTTCTCGGTTCCGGTGGCGGCAGTCGGCGCTATCGGTGCCCTGCTCATCACGCATGAAACGCTGAATCTCTTCTCGCTCATCGGAACGATATTGCTGATCGGCATCGCTACCAAGAACGGTATTCTGCTCGTCGATTACGCCAATACGCTGCGCGCTCGCGGGCGCAACAAACTTGCGGCGATCAAGGAGAGCGCCTTCACGCGGTTCCGGCCGATCGTCATGACGAGCTGCTCGATTATCGCCGCGATGTTCCCGCTGGCGCTCGCGCTCGAGCCGGGGACGGCAAGCCACTCCAGTCTTGGCGTGGTCGTCATCGGCGGCGTTGCAAGTTCGCTCGTTCTGACGCTGCTGCTGATCCCTATCGTCTACCTGTGGTTCGCGCCCGACAAGGTCACGGTGTCGAACGCGCCGCCTGAATCGGCGGAGCCGTCGCAGCCGCTCGAGCCGGTTCCGGTAACGTCACTTCCGCCTTATTCATAGCGCAAAGCAACCACCGGATCGACGCGTGCGGCGCGCACCGCCGGTATCAACGCCGACAGTACGTGCACGCGCGAGCGATCGCGCCGCAAACGCAACGTTGCGCAGCACTTCCTCGAAATGCATGCGCAAACCGGAAATACCGATGTCGACGCAGGTCGCTGCGTATTCCGCAAACGATCGGCTCTCTGGACCGGCGTGAACGTCACCCGCAATCGATTCCGTGTAACGCTGACGAAATTCAGCCGGGCAAAGCGCCAGCGCGATGTTGAGAAGCGCGCCTCACGAGGCCTTGCAGACGCTGCGCCTCGGCTTGCGCAATCTTCCGGCCCCACGGAGTTAAGCGATAGTAGCGCCGGCGATCGTCGCTCTCGCTTTCGACGACCCAATCGTCGGCCGCCATCTGCTTGAGCAGTCGATACAGTGATCCAGGGCGCAGGCGCGTTGCGCCGTTGGTGGCCGATTCAATGGCTTTTGCAACGCTGTAGCCGTGCCGCTCGCCTTCTGCGAGCGAAAGCAAAATTTGAAAGGCGCTCGCTCCCAGGGGAAGCACGGCAGCGGCATCCTTTCGGCAAATAGTCAAGAGGCTAGGTCTTTGCTTTGCGCCGGCTGAAACGTGGCGTCATGCATCTTGCCGCTTTGCTGCTCGCCGCTACCGTCGCGAATGCCTGGCACGCGATCGATCCGGCTAACGCGTTGGTCGTCGACACGACAAAAGGCCGCATCATCGTCCAACTCGAGCCTCGGCTTGCACCGCATGCGGTGGAACGCGTGAAACGCCTGGCCCGTATGCACGTCTACGACGGGCTGCTCATGTGGCGCGTCGTCGACTCTCCGGGTTTTAATTTCGTGCAGACCGGCGATCCGCACAATCACGATGGCGACCGGTCGTCGCTGCCCGATTTGCGCGCCGAGTTCGATGCCGTGATTCCAGCGAGCCAGATTCGCTTCGTGCGCAGCGGGCTCGCCCCGGAGGGATTTCTGGGCGCCATTCCTGTCGGTGCTTCGTTCGCGAGCGGTAAGCCGAGAGTGTGGGGCGCGTACTGTGACGGCGTCATGGGCATGGGACGAGAGCGCGACGTGGATTCGGCAAACGCGGAGATTTTCTTCATGCGCGGAACGACGCGCAACTTCGATCACGACTATACGGTCGTCGGGCGGATTCTTGTGGGTCTCAACGTTATTCGCGCCGCTGCGGTCGGTGTGCCGCCCGCCCACCCCGACCGCATGCTGAGGGTGCGAGTATTGAGCGATCTTCCTGCAGCCGCGCGTCCGTCGATCGAGGTGCTCGATACGCGATCTGCGGAATTCGATACTATCGTCGCATCAGCACGACGCGCACGCGGCGCGGATTTCTCGGTGTGCGATATTTCCGTGCCCGTCCGGATGCGCCGATAGGTCGATCACCTCAAATATGTTTGAAACCAAGCGAGAACGCGCTGCCACGCGTTGGACGCAGCGCTCGCAACGTACGATTCGCGCGTGTCGTCGAAAAAGGCATGACCCGCCTCATCGTAGATTTTCAAGTCATGCGGCGCAGTCAAGCGTGAAAAGAATGCTTTCACATCCTGCGGCAAAATGGACGTGTCGCGCGCGCCGTAGCTGCCCAGCAATGGCGTCTTGATACTGCTCGCTTCATCGAAGACGGGTTTAACTGCGCCGTAAAACGGAGCTGCCGCCGCAAAAATGTTGCTTGCGACGACTTCCTTCAATACGAGGCCGCCGCCCATGCAGAACCCAGTAATTCCGGCCTTCGCTCCGGCCGACTGCACGCCGATCCACTCACGTGCGGCCGCGATGTCGGTCGGTACGAATCCCTGTTCGTTCATGTGCTGCGCGAGCGGGCGAAATACCGAGATATCCGTAGAGCCGTCGCCGCTGGGCGCATTGAGCCGGCTGTAGAGTGCCGGCGCAATCGCGACATACCCCGCCTTGGCGTAGCGGCGCACGACGTCGCGCAGTTGCGAGTCGACGCCCCATATCGCCTGTATCACTACGACACCCGGGTTTGCCGCGCGCATGGATCGCGGTCGCGCAGCGTAGGCTGAAATCGGCCCTCCAGCCGACGGTTGCAGTTTCGGCTGCGACGTGGTTATGTCGGAATCGTCTTCCGGTACGATCGGCGGGTGCGGTTTGCCGAACTGCTCGGTTTGCGCGAGCGCGGGATTGGCAAGTCCGGCGGCGGCCGCAGATGCGACAAGCGCAAAGCCGCGGCGCGAGATCGCGGCACCTGTGGAATGCTGTGGGTCGATATGATCTTCACTCATTCGCAGGGCAGCCACATCGGCCGCAAACAGCGCATAGCATCTTGTCCGGCGGCGTTTCCGAGCGGCGCAGCGACGGTCGCATGCGCTTCGAGTGCCTGCTTTGCGATAGCGACGATCGCTTCGACGTGCGCGCGCGTCATCTCGTCCAGCTTGGGCGATGCCAACGCGACGTTTCCGTTATGCACGACCTGCGTGAGCGTCGCGCGCGCGAGGGCCTGCGCGTCGGTCGGCGTGCCTGGCGAGGGTGCAGTCCACATCAGACCGAGCTGCCTCACGAAGCGCATCTGCAGATTGCGCCGCACGACGCCGTCCTGCATCTCGCGCGCCTCGGCGAGTTCGCCGAAGATGCCGGTTTCGGCCCACCTGAACAGATCCGTGATGTTCATCGTGGCGCGTCCGGCGTATTTCGTCTGCAAGTCGTCGATACGCTCGAGCGTGAGCGGCGCAAAGAGCTCCTTCAGCGCCTGGTCCTGTGTCTGCGCGGCTATCTCGACGACCGGTACGTCGTGGCGACCCGGTGGATTGTAAAACCAGCTCTGGCTGTTGGCAATCGACGACATCTCCGAGTAAGTCAGCCGCGTGAGAACTGCGGGATTGAAACGCCATGCCTCATCGGAGAACAGCCATCGCTCGAGCAGCTGCCACGCCTGCCGTTCAGTAGCGTACGACACCGCCGTTAGCGGCGCTTCCGCATCGGGATCGCCCTGCGCGTTTCGTGAGAGATATTCCGCACCTATCGTGTCGGCGGGCCGCGTCGCGCACGTCGTGTATTGGGAAAGCGGCATGAGAAACGCCAGCCGCGCCTGGTCGAACGGCCGTCCGCGGAATGGAAAACGCGCGTTGACGGAGTCCATGATCCCGTGCCACATTTTCAATTGTGTGCCGCACCACGCGAGCGGATCATTCGTCAGATCGAACATTTCGATGCGCGGATCGATTGAATGCCCCGTGGCGAACGCACCCGCGTCTTCGTCGGAGGCGAAGCGGTGCATCGGATTCGCCCAGTCGGACGCCCACTGCCGTAGCGTCGGAATCTCTTGTTCCGGCGACTTCGCGCGCGGAATGTACGCATACCCGTAGCGGATCGCATAGTAGTCGTAGGGGCCGAGCGTGGTTTGCTCGTACTCGCCGTTGCGCGTTCCCTTTGGCCAAAGATTTGCCACCGGCGAGTACTCCATCACGGAGCTCGCGATCCCGTACTTTTCCGTGAACGCTTTGCTTTGCAACTGTGCGGCGGTGTAGGCCATCGAGCCGATGAAGTTGTGCTGGAGGCCCATGTCGTGTCCGCTCTCGTGCAGCACGATTGCGAGTTCCAACTGTTGGTTCATCACGTTCTCGTCCGCGAGCGTGTCCGGCAAGCCGCGCGTTGGCGCAATGAGGAAGCGGTAGATGAAGCCTGCAGCCGCGCCGCCCGTCGCATCGACGTTTACGCCGACGTTGAGCTCTTCACCGGTTCGCGGATCGGTCACAAGGAGTGCCTCCGCTCCATAGAGCGGCTGAACGTTCGCGACCCACCGCACGACGTTGTGCCGGATGTCCTCGGGATCCCAGTTTGGATCGGCCGGCTGATCCTGGACTTGGATGGCATTGAGAATGCCGACGCGAGCGAAAGCTTTGTTCCACGTGAGCAGCGCGCTGCGCACCGTGCTGCGGTATTCCGGCGGAATCGTATTACTCAGATAGTAGACGATGGGATGCGTCGCGTTCGAAGGCCGCGAGGGGTCCTGCGGCGCGAAGTTCCACCGCGTGATGTATTGCATGTTGCGTGTTTCGATGTTGTCGGTCGTAAAGTCCAGAAGGCCCTGTTCGAAATACCCGACGCGCGGGTCGGCGATCCGAGGCATGTACCCGTCGTGCGGCGGCGCGATGAGGTTGTACGTCATCTGCACTTCGATGCTGCGCGCGTCGGGCGAACTGTCGATGAGATTCGGCTTTTCAGCCGACCAGGTCTGCGAAACGCGCAGCACGTCGTTTTCCGGGAAAGCTTTCGCTTCTTCGAAGAACGAGCGATCCGGATCGAGGTGATATCCGTGCAACGGGTTGGGGATGACGTTGTCGAACGCTGCCGAGAAGTTCGCGACGTCGGACAAGAACGGCGCCGTCGGAATGACGACCGTATTGTCGTCCTGGGCGGCTACCGGCACAACCGCAATGACCGACGCCGGCATCGATTGCTGCGTGTCGAAATCTTGGGCTGTGTTCGGCATAACGCGCGCGTACGTGTTGGGCCAGCGGATGATGACTTGATCGTCCACACGGTCGAACCGCAAGATGCGCGCGGGCGCAACGTACGGCTCGCCGGGCGCGGGGCCGTATCCGCCTAAACCGGTCGCCGGCACGGACGTTTCGATGAAATCGGCTCCGAGCTGACTCTTTGTCAGCGCGAGGTAGACTTTGCCGTCTTTTTTGACAATCGTTATCAAGCCGGTTAGCACTTGGGCGCCCTTGACGAAATCCGCATATGCCGGCGGCGCGGAGGTTTGCGGATTCGGAGCGGTTGGCGCGCCCGCCGCGCGCGCGGGAGAGGTTGCGAAAACGGCGATGCCGGCGCAAAGAAGCATCGCGCAAATCGAAATCTTCAACATGAGACGTGGCCCCGTTTGCCGGAAGTGGAATCTGCCTCAAACGTTAGTGCGCCCGGGCGCACGTGTGCAGTGCCGTTGGAATCACCTGTCCGTGCAAATGCGCAAGCAAGAGAGCGCTCGTACGATGCTTATAAAGAGAAGGCCCCGAGTATTCATTCGGGGCCTTTCATCGTGCGACGAGGTTTCTTTAGCCGCGACCGGGCAAAGCCGTTTGTTTCGGATGCGGCTCCGATTTTGCTGACGAATGCGGAGCCGGTTTTGCCGCAGGTTTCCGAACCGGAGCCGGTTTCACCGCAGGTTTCGGAACCGGAGCCGGTCTCACCGCAGGTTTCGGAACCGGAGCCGGTCTCACCGCAGGTTTGGGAACCGGAGCCGGTTTCACCGCAGGTTTGGGAACGGGTGCAGCGTGATGAACGGCTGATTTTGGCGCCGGTTTCGCTGCAGGTTTCGGAGCCGGTGCGGCATGACGAACTGCTGGTTTCGGCGCAGGTTTCGGGGCCGGTGCAGCGTGATGCGTTGCCGGTTTCGGAGCCGGTGCGGCATGATGCGTTGCCGGTTTCGGAGCCGGTGCAACGTGGCGCACAACCGGTTTGATCGTTGTTACGTGGATCGGTGCGTGTTTGACGGCATGATACACCGGATGCGCTGCAGGGGCCTGACGCGGCGGCAAGGATACGACCTTCGGCCGCGCGCCGGCAATCATCCGGATTCGCGTTTGTTGCGTTTTGAACGAAATATGCGCTACGTTCCGCGCCTTTGCCGCTAGCCGCGGCGCAGCAAACGCGTGTGAAAGCACGATTGGATGCGTAACCACCGCGACCGATTTGTAGTGCAGGTTTGCCGTCGTCGGTACGACCGGGACCGAACCGCGAATGAGCACGATCCGCTTGACTTGCTCCGGACGAAGAACGACACGCCGCGTGAAAGTGCCGCTGCGCCACGCGCTGACCGGAATCATCATCGCGCCGCCGTAGTACCGGGCATTCGTGTAATAGTTGTAGACGTTGGTTACGTTCGTCGGGCTCGACACGCCCACTGGCGGATAGTAGTAGTTCTGGCCGTACCACGGCTGATATTGCTCGCCGGGTGCAAGCGGAATCCAACCGATCTCGGCATTGTTCGAGTTACCGAGGAACCCGGTCAGGCCGCCCAATAGGCCTCCGAGACCGCCTAACGAGCTGCCGTTGCTGCCGCTCAAGAAGAATGAGACGACTGCGGGTAGCCACGCCGATGCGAGACTCGACGACGTGTTCTGGTATTGATATGCCGGAGGCTGCCAGAGCCATCCGCCATAGTTTGGATTGTTGAACCACGTCCCGTAGTGCGAGGTCGTGTAGCCGTATGGAGAATTATCGACCCACGTGTAACCGTATCCCGGCTCCCACACCCATTGGCCGTTCGAATACGGTGCGAAATTGTTTTGGCTCTGGTTGTACGGAGCCCACGCGTACCCATAGCCGGGGACGTTTTGCCACCGGCCGTAGTTTGCCAAGTTCCCGTAACCCGCAAGCTGCGGCGAGATGTACGGATTGGCGTTATAGGCCGTTTGCATCGCCTGATCGCGCGAGATGTTGAATTGATCGAACGAGTCGAATCCAATCGCGTTTTGCAAATTGATCGAAGAGCCGTACGCGACCAGCGTGCTGCCCGGCGTAAGCGTCTGGGAACCATTCGCAGATGCGATTGTTGCAGCGCCGCTGCGCACGGTCACGAGTGTCTCGCCGTTGCCGAGCACCGTTATGCGGTAGTCGCCGGTTTGATCCGGACGAACGGAGAGTTCAGGCGTATCGATTTGCGGACTTCCGTCCGCGCCTTGCAGTTCCGCAAGGTCGATGGTGCCGGTGGCAAGCTGTGCCTCGCGCGAGCCGGGATTGAGATTGATGAGCCGCACTTGCGCATTGCCGGCCAGCCGCAGCATCGAGATGCCGTCGAATTGGACCTCGGCGAAAGAGCCGGGCCCCGTTGCGACGTAATCGCCGGGAACCATTACCGCGTTGATCGTTGCCGGCACTTGCGCGCGGCTGTCACCGCGTATGATGACGACGTTGCCGTTCGCGACGCTGACGCTCGCGACGCCGGGGCTGCCGTAACTATAGGTTTGCGCCGCCGCCGGCAGAGCGTTCGCTGCGATCATACTGGCCAGGGCCATGCCCGCTAGGGACGCTCGTATGATGTTTCTGAATAATTGCATGGTAATTGCCTCGTAGTTGCCTCGGTAAGGCAACGCGAATTCCGGCCGCCGCGTTTCGCGCTGCGTACTCGGAAACCACACGATCCCTTGGTTATGCTTGTATTACTTCCCAAAACGAACGGTTTTTTCACGGCAGATAGGGAGCAATAAAATGAATGAACGGCAAAGGCGCACACGCGCGGTAGCGAAGGTTACCGTACAAAGCGCGGAATCCGAGCCCTACGACCAAACCGCAAACCCGGCGCTGATGGAGATTCGCATCGCCGAGACGTTCGCCGGAGATCTCGACGGCGAATCGATTGCGCGTTCATTACAGTTTGTACGCGAAGACCGAACTGCAGGCTTCGTGAGCATGCAGCGATTCCGTGGTAGACTCGGCGCGCGCGAAGGGACGTTCGTGCTCCAAGGCCGGGGAAGCGTCGAGAACGGAAGAATCGAAGCGGCGTGGTTTGTCGTTCCCGATTCGGGAACGCAAGAATTTTCCGGATTGCGCGGAGAGGGCGGCTTTGAAGGCGACTTCGGACAAGGCTCGGACGCGACGCTGGATTACTGGTTCGAGTAAGCGCAAAATGAGTGAAGCGAGCGTTACGCGCTGGCTTTTGAATGGCGATCCGGCGATTTGCTGGCAAGTCATGCGCGATCTCACGAGCGAGTCCGACGAGGTTGTCGCAACGGAGCGATCGCACGTCGCAAAGGAAGGTTGGGGTCGAGCGCTGCTCGATCGGCAGTCGCCGTATGGCTGGTTCGGCGGCCCCGCGGAGCCGGGCTGGATGATCACGATGGATGCGCTCGCGCTGCTGCGTGAAATGGGCTTGGATCCGTCGAGTGACGAAGCCCGCACCGCAATCGCCCGCGTGAAAGCACATCTGAAATGGGAGGCGCTCGATAACCGCCCATACTTCGACGGTGAGACGGAACCATGCATCAACGGCGCTATTCTCGCCTTCGGCAGTTATTTTGGCGAGCGGTGCGAGAAGATCGCCGATCGTCTGTTGAGCGAACAGCTCGAGGACGGCGGATGGAACTGCGATGCCCCGCCCAGTACGCGTTCGTCGTTCAATTCGACGATTCGCGTGCTCGAAGGCTTACTCGAATACGAACGCGCGTGGGGCTTCGACGCAGCCGTTACGGATGCTCGCCTGAAAGCACATGAATATCTGCTCGAGCGCCGCATGTTTCGGCGGTTGTCGAACGGGGAGATCGTCAACCGCACCTGGACGCGCTTTACGTTTCCGACATTGTGGCACTACGACGTTCTACGAGGCCTCGATTATCTGCGCAGTGCCCGCATCGAGCCTGACGAGCGCGCGGCCGAAGCAATCGGAATCGTCGAGCAGCGGTGCCATCAAAATGGACGCTGGCCGATGAATCACCTCCATGCGGACCGGCTCGGTTTCCCGATAGAAACGCACACCGGCAAAGCCAGCCGTTGGAACACGCTGCGCGCGATGCGCGTTCTGAAATGGTATCATCGCAAAGAGAGCAACGTGCACGGGGAGAAACGGCCAATATGAAGACGGCGAGCATCTTTCTTGCATTCTTGGCATTGAGTGGAATGCCGCCGGCGCCGGCGTCGGCTGCCGCGAACTACCACGTTACGAACCGTTACGTGCTCGGCGGAGTGGGCGGCTGGGATTACCTCACGTACGACATTGCAGGAAAGCGATTGTTTATTTCGCGGTCCACGCACGTCATGGTCGTCGACCCGGCAACCGGAAACGTCGTCGGCGATATTCCGAATACACCGGGCGTCCACGGCATCGCGCTGGCGCCGGAACTCGGCAAGGGGTTCACGTCGAACGGTGCGGACGGAACCGTAACGGTATTCGATCTTCGTTCGCTCAAACCGATAACGACGATCCAAACCAATGCGAAGGGACCGGACGGCATCGTTTACGACCCCGCCAACAAACGCGTGCTCACGTTCAACGGCGGCAGTAACGACGCTACGGTCATCGATGCGCAAAGCAACAGCGTCGTTGCGACGATTCCACTTGGCGGAAGACCGGAGTTTCCGGTCGCCGACGGCAAAGGCATGGTCTATGACAACATCGAGAGCACCAGCGAAATCGTCGCGATCGATACGTCGAAAGCCGCCATCGTCAGCCGCTGGAGCCTCGGAACGTGTCAAAGCCCATCCGGCATCTCGATGGACCTCGTACATCGGCGGCTCTTTACCGCGTGCCGCGGGCAGATGGGCGTGGTGGACGCGGACACCGGCAAAGTGCTTGCGACGCTGCCGACGGGTGCCGGAACCGATGCGACGCGTTTCGATCCGAATACGCAGCTCGCATTTGCCTCAAATGGACGCGATGCCACGCTGACCGTGGTGCATGAGGATTCGCCGAACACGTTCAGTGTCGCGCAGAATGCAAAAACGGAATCCGGCGCTCGCACGATGGCGCTCGACCCGAGCACCGGTCAAGTTTTTCTCGTTACGGCAAAATTGATCATCAATCCCAACGCCAAGACGTATCGCGAACGCTATCAGGTCGTACCGGGAACGTTCGCGCTGCTCGTTCTGGCGCCGTAACGCTGCTACGTCGCGGATAATTTGTGTAAGGCCGCGTTCTCACTGCGCAGCGCTTCGATTTCGCGACGCGCTCGTTCTGCGTCGAGGTGGTCGAAAGCAGCGGCTGCATTGGCTGCTACGGAATGAAGCAATTCCTGCTCGTCGCGGGAAATCTCGGCGCCGCTCACGTGCCGGCCATAGAGCGCAACGGCATAGACCTCTGCGCGCATGAGGATTTGCACGGCGAGTGTGGGCGTCCCCTCACCCGTGGGAAGACCTTGCGGATTCCATCCGGCGCTTCGTAAATCGAGCGGGTCCTGTACTGCGCGCAACTGAGCAACGAGTGCGTCGTCAATCGCGATTTCCGTAAGCGACGCGTATTCCCAATTCGAGGCCGCAATTCGCCTGAATCCGGTGCCCGCTTCATTTGCGATAAAGATTGCGCCGGACGTCAACTCCAACGCGTCTATCGGATGATCGAGCAAGAATTCCACGACCAGACGTTCGGAGTTGGCGTACAGTAAAGCGCGAGAAACCCGCAGCAGGCGTTCGCGCGCGTCGCGTTCCTTGAAGAAAAAAATCGCTTCGATGAAGCGGTCGACGCGATCGTGCACGGCATTGAACGAAAATCCTACGATGACGGCGGCAATGAGGCTTGCATACGCGGCGCCCCGCGATCCTTCGAAGAGTTGTCCGAACGCCCACTCCAAGATCGCAAACGCCACAATAACCACTGCGGTGGTAAGCGCGTACTCTGCTGCACGGCCGATGGCAAAGCGGATGTCTACGACGCGCTCGTGCACGAGCGCGTAATAGACCGCGAGCGCCGCCAGAATCGGCAGCCACGGGCGCAATGCGGCGTCCACTGCGTCCGTTACGACGGCGGCGCTGTGCAGCGACGGCTGTGAATACAGGCACAAATAGACGACCGCGTCGATCCATTCCAGCAGAGGGACCAGACTGATTCCCGCCAGCACCCAAATGGTATGTTGACGCCGCTCGGGTTTCGACGAGACCGCGATGACGGCGAGCGCGCACAAAATGAGTGAGAGAAGCGCGAAGTCGAAAATGCGCTGAAGCAGCGCCCATGGGCCCATACTGTTCCAGGCGAATAGCAGCGACAGGTTCGGATAAAACCACACGAACGCGTCGACGAAACCGACGACGATTGCCGCGCCTTCGACGTATTTTCGCCACGGCCGTGACCATGCAAAGATGCGTGTTGCGAAGAACAGGAGCGAGACTACTGCAGCCGACCAAGCCAGTTCGAAGAGCGTTTGAATCACGGCCGTGCCGATCACGGGCCTGACGACGAGATTTCCCTCAAAAGATTTGACTGCCATGAGCAGCGCGTAGACGTAGAACGCCCACGTCGCGGGCTGCGGACGAACCAGGACGAGTAAACTCGAGAGCCCGACGGAAATCACCACCAGAATCGGAAAACCGATCGCATCGATGGTTCTGCGTAGAGCGCTCTCGGGCTTTACTGCCGTGAGCAGGACGGTTCTGCGTGCGCCGTCGTGCAAGACCAGCAGGCGCACCGATTCTCCGATCCGAGGATCGAGTAAAATTCGCCGCTGCTCCGCGCTTGCAATCGCACTGAGGTCAATGCGATCGCCTTCCGTTATGCCGGCGAGCGCCGCGGGCTGACCGTCCTGCAAGTCAAAGACGGTGCCTTGCGTCGGGTCGAACGTCAAGCCGAAGGTGCCGACGTGGAAAACGTTCCATTCGACAAGCACGAGCATCAGGAGCAGCACGAAGTTGAGAGCTGCTATCGTCCAGATGCGTTTGGAGGAACGCTCCATTCAATTACCCTTCGCGGCGGCGGCAACGACTCCGGCGCCGACGGCAATATTGTAACCGCCGGCGGGCCGGTTGCAAAACCGTCGCGAACGTCCCGTTATGGCAAGGCAGGCTGCGCCGGTAGGGCGGCCTTCCGGCACGGTGACGTTTCTCTTCTCGGACATCGAGGGCAGCTCGGAACGCTGGGAATCCCTCCCCGACGAGATGCCTGTTGCGCTTGCGCGGCACGACGCTTTGCTCCGGTCCGCGATCGAAAGCCATGGCGGCTATGTCTTCAAGACGGTCGGCGATGCGTTTTGCGCCGCATTCACGTCCGCGAGTGACGCGGTCGGCGCGGCGCTGAGCGCCCAGCGTGCCCTTGCGAGCGGCGACTTCTCCGCAGTCGGCGGGATTCGCGTTCGCATGGCGCTTCATACGGGGACGCCGCACGAGCGCGACGGCGATTACTTCGGCGCGGCGGTAAATCGCGTCGCGCGCCTGTTGGCCCTCGGGTACGGCGGCCAAGTGCTAATCTCCGCAGCCTGCAGCGCGCTGATGAGTGGCGAGTCGCGGTCGTCTCCCTGCGACGTACGCGATCTCGGCGTGCATCGTCTCAAAGATCTCGCGCAACCCGAACACGTCTACCAACTGGCCGCTGCAGATTTGCAGGATGACTTTCCGCCGCTGCATTCGCTGGACCAATCGTTGAGTAACTTGCCGGAGCAACTCAGTTCGTTCGTCGGGCGCGAAGGCGTGATCGGTGAGATCAAAGACCTTCTTGAAAAACATCGGCTGGTCTCACTGGTCGGCAGCGGCGGTGTCGGTAAGACGCGCTGCGCGATCCAAGCGGGTTCGGAGCTTCTCAGCGATTCGACCGACGGCGTCTGGTTTATCGACCTCGCGCCGATTTCCGACGATTCGCTCGTCGCAAGCGCCGTCGCGCGCGCGGTGGGTGTGGCCGCGTCGCCGAGCCGCCCCGCCCTCGACGCGGTGATCGAGTTTCTCAAGCGCAGACACCTGCTGCTCATTATCGATAACTGCGAGCACGTTATCGAGGAAGCGCGCCGCGTGACGGCGGCGATCCTGCGCGCTGCTCCGCGAGTCCGCATCCTAGCGACGAGCCGGGAAAGTTTGAACATTTCGGGAGAGCGGATCTTCCGCGTGCCGTCGCTGTCGCTGCAGCCCGCTCTGCAGCTTTTTGCCGATCGCGCACTGTCCGTTGACAGCCGCTTTGCCCCAACGGACGAAGATGCGCCGCACGAAATCGAAATCTGCCGCCGCCTCGACGGCATTCCGCTTGCCATAGAATTGGCCGCCGCGCGGATTCGTATCCTGTCGCCGCGTCAGATCGCGGAGAAATTGGACGAACGTTTTCGCGTACTCACTGGAGGGGACCGCAGTGCGTTGCCGCGCCACCAAACGATGCGCGCGCTCATCGACTGGAGTTATGACTTGCTCTCCGAGCAAGAGCGCGCGATCTTTCGAAAGCTCTCGATTTTCGCCGGCGGGTTCGTTCTCGAAACGGCATTGAGCGTTTGCCGCGACGGCGTCGCCGACGAAATTGCAATGCTGAACGTGCTCTCGTCCTTCGTCGACAGGTCGCTGCTGCAAGCAGAGCGCGTCGGCGACACCACTCGATATCGCCTTCTGGAATCGGTAAGACAATATGCGCGCGAGCGTCTGGTCGAGAACGGCGAGTACGACGCAGCGGCGCGCGCGCACGCGGGGGCGCTCTTGGATCTGGCAGTAAAACTCGAGGACGTTTGGGATGCAACGCCCGACGAGGCGTGGGAGGAATTCGCTCAAGCGGAGATCGAGAATTGGCGCGCCGCTCTGGAATGGACATTAGTAAAAGGCGGCGATGCGGACCTGGGCCGGCGGTTGGCGTCCGAAACGCGCAGAATATGGGGCGCGTTTGCGCCGGCAGAAGGAAAGCGTTGGGTGCACGCGGCGCGCGAGAAGATTGACGCGAGCACGTCCGAAGAAACCTTAGCGCTCCTCGATCTCGCGGAAGCACGAGTCGATGAGATGTTAAACCAGCACAAAGCCAGCGGCGACGCCGCGCAGCGCGCCTTGGATCGATTCGTACGCATCGAGCATCAGCGTGGGATCCTCGGCGCGCAAAGTCTTGCCGGCAGAGGCCTTCTGATCGCCGGTCGCGTTCAAGATGGTGAGGCGCTGCTGCATTCGGCGTTGTCGAGTGCGGAAGCGTTGGGCCTTCGCAAAGCCGTATGCACCGTTCTCGCCCACTTGGCGCTTGCGAGGTTTTTTGCGCGCGACGTCGCCGGTACGCGAGAACTGTATGCCAAGGCGCTTAGCCACGCAAGGGAGATAGGAGCGGAGCGCGAGGCGGAAGCAATGCTTGGGAATTTGGCAGAAAACGAATTTCTAAGCGGCGACGCCGAGTCGGCGGTTCACCTTGCGGAAGAGGCGCTCGCAGGCAGCCGTTTGCGCAACGTGTCGACGCGCGCAATTACCCTTGTCAACTTGTCGGCGTATTTGGTGGCGACTGCATCGTGGGACGAGGCGCGCGAGCGCGGCCGCGAAGGGCTAAAATTGCAACGCGAACTGCAAGACGGCGTCGCGATCGCCGCCGTGCTGCAGCACCTCGCCGCCGTCGTGGCGCTGCAGGCTGCGGGCTACGGCGATGCGACCCGTTGCGCGCGCATTCTTGGGCACGTCGATGCGCGCTTTGCCGCGCTCGGTGCCTCGCGACAATTCACCGAGCAGCAAGAATATGACAAAATGTTGCCTGCGCTGCGCGAGTTGCTGGGCGAAGCAAAATGTGCGGCGCTCATGCGTGAAGGTTCCGCTTGGGACGAAGACCGCGCCGTGTCCGAAGCGATGCTTCTGTAAACCGTGCGCCGGAATCGCCTATTACTGACCGGGATGGTACGCGCGTTCGGTGTGGCCGCGCAGCTGGTCGGGATAGAAGTATACGGGCCGCAGATTTCCGCTTGCATAACGTAACGCTTCGTCGTCAAAATGCCGCGAGTTCGGATGACCGCTCTCACCGCCCGCGGTGACCGCGATCGCACGAACGCGTTTGCCGAATTCCACGACTGCAACGAAACTGTTACCGGCGTTTCCGTACCAGCGTTTGGTGTTTGGTCTCGGAGCTGCGTAAAACGCTGCGAGCGATCCCCACGTGCCGGCCACAAATGGTACGGGGATGCTCGGCTTGCCGTCATCGAAATGGGGTGTGATGCTGTCGTCCAGACGCTGGAAGCGGTTGATTTTTCCCCATGGCGTTTGCCACGTGCCGAAATCCGCCGTTAGACGGTCGAGGCCATATGCAAGGCTCGCGAGCTTTTCTCGATCGGAGGTGGCAAGCAGGACGGCGCGTTTGGTGCTTTCGTGGCCCTTCGCCAACCGATTGACCCAGAAGATCGCAAGCGACGTCGCCACCGAATCGGCAGCCCAGCGGTCGTTCCAGGCGCGCAGCACGGCAATGGGTTCGCGGAGTTTGGCTTTGAGCGGATCGGCGGACGGCAGAGCATAGTACGCGGCAGTTAGTCTAGGAACCAGCACGGCGAACAGCGGCAAATACGAATTGAACGCGGCTTCCCGAAGCCGCTCCAGTGTGAAATCGTGGTGCCCTTCTAGTAACATCGTGCCATGGATGCCGCGCTCGTTTTCACCCGCGGTGTCCATATAGCGCGGAAACGCGCTGCGCTTGGGACTGTCCGGCCCGGCGGCGGAATACGGCCAGTTATTGGAGTTGTGCACCCAACCCACTTCGGGATTCACGACGTTCGGGTCGCGATCGAGCGGCGTAACTCCGTTCCAGTCATCCGCGGGATTCGAGCCGTCCACCGGTTTGGTGTAATCGAAGCCGTCGTTGCGGCGCGGAATGAACTGCGGCACGAGAAACGCGATCTCGCCTTTGTCGTCGGCGAAGATCGTGTTGTTCGACGAATTGGCCGCCAGTTCGGCGATGCGCCGGTACGATGCAAAATCCGTTGCCTTGGTACGCAAGTACGACTGTTCGAGCGCGCGTACCGGACGGTACATCAGTGCTTCCGCTATCCATTTGCCGTTCTTCGAGGCGACGATCGGACCGTGATGCGTGTGATACACCGTGAACGTCTTTGCGGCCATTCCGCCGGCGGGCGCGCGGTAATGAATCGTAACGGTGGACACCGCAACGGGTCTCAGCGCGTTTCCGTAGCGGTAGTAGAGATGTCCGTTCCTGCGTACGATCGTCTCGGCAAACTGGTCGACGTTATCCACGTAACTCGACGTGTGCATCCAGCCGATGTGCGGATTGAAGCCTTGATAGATGAAGAACTGCCCCCACGTCACCGCGCCGTATGCGTCCAGCCCTTCGTCGCTGGACATCTGCAGTTCCGAACGAAAATAGAACGTCGTGTGCGGATTGATGAGGAGCAGCGCGTGATGGTCGACCGTATTTTTCGGGGCGATTGCGATCCCGTTTGAACCTTGCGGATCCACGACGGGCGAATCGGGATTTTCGGGAGGCCGGCGCGATGCAACACGTCCGCCTCCGTAAAATGCTTGCAAGTCGTCGAGCGAAACGTCCTCGATGTCGCCGCCGATGCTCCCTTCGGTAAAACTGAGCGCCATCCAAGGCTCGAAATGCGTCAGCGCGCGCGGATGAACCGACGGATGCGTTTGCAGATAATAGTTCAAGCCGTCGGCCCAGGCGTTCATGAGTTTTTGCAGCCAAACCGGGCTGCGGCGATAGCGCGCTTGCAAATCCGCGGGATCGACCCAGAGCCGTTGACGTAAGTCTTGATAGATTCCAGATTCGCCTTCGGCTTCGGCGGTTCGGCCCAAGGCGGTGAGATAGTTGGCTTCGACGCGGTTGAAGTCGTCTTCGGCCTGCGCGTACGCCATGCCGAAAACCGCGTCGGCGTCGGTCTTTCCGTGTACGTGCGCGATGCCCCAGTCATCGCGAACGATAGTAACGCGCTGCGCCTCCGATGTGGCACTCGAAGGAGCAGCCGGCGCCACGAGGAGCACGGCAAGCACGATGTTCAATACACGCATGACGAATGCTTCGGGACACACAGAACGCAACCTGGATGAAACCGGCCGTCTTGGAGAACGAGTACGCGCGTCTCGTGCCGCTCGAGCTCTCGCATGAGCAAGGTCTCGCCGACGCGGCGAGCGACGGGCATCTGTGGCAACTTTGGTACACGACGATTCCGGCGCCGAATGAAATG
>DATGJX010000269.1:0-28615 GCA_035294905.1 Vulcanimicrobiaceae bacterium
GAGGGCGGCGATCGCGGCGGTACCGTGGTCGGCGCCGGCACACCCGAGGAACTTGCGAAAAACGAGCACTCCTACACCGGGGAGTATCTGGTGCCGGTGCTTGCGGACCAACGCGCGGTGGGCCATCGCCGCGCCGACGCGAACTCGGTCGAGGCGCTCGAGCGCGAGAACTTACGCGTCTTGGACGACCTTGCGAAGGGTGGACGGGTCGCCGTAGAAGCATAACATCAGGTTTGTCATCGTGAGGTATCGAACGACCCTGAGCTTGTCGAAGGGTACTACGTGACCAAATTCTGGGTGGCGATGCTCGTGTGCGCGAACCTCGCGCGGTCGCGAGATTTCTATCGCGACGTTCTGGGACTCAAACTGAAAACGGACCAAAGCCCCAATTGGGTGGAGTTCGAACTCGGAAACGGAGCGACGCTCGTTTTGCATCCGAAGACCGAACTCGTCGCGGTTCGGCCCGGATCGTTGCAACTCGGGTTCACGGTCGACAACGTCGACCGGTTCATCGCCGATTGCGCCGCCTTCAACGTGCCGGTGTTTCAGGATCCGTACGACGAGTCATTCGGGCGCATCGCGATCATCGGCGATCCGGACGGCTATCCGGTTCAGGTAATGAGCCCGTCGCGTAAACGCCGCGTCACGGTATGAGCGCCAAGCAGCCCAACGCGCGTGCGCAAGAGCTGCGCGCGCAGATCGACGAGGCGAACCACCGCTATCACGTTCTCGACGACCCGCAGATCACGGACGCCGAGTACGACCAATTGCTGCGCGAACTCATCGACATCGAAGAACGGTATCCGGAGCTGCGCACGCCGGACTCGCCGACGCAGCGCGTGGGCGCGGCGCCGTCCGAAAAATTCGCGCCGTACGAGCATCACACACCGATGCTCAGTCTTTCCAATGCGTTCAACGAGGACGAGCTGCGCGCGTTCGACGAGCGCGTGCGCAAACTGGCGGGCGAGCGGGTCAGCTTTGTCGTGGAACTGAAGATCGACGGCCTCGCAACGTCGCTGCGCTATCGGAACGGCGCGTTCGAGCGTGGTGGAACGCGTGGCGACGGGCGCGTCGGCGAGGACGTGACGCCCAACCTGCGGACGATAAACTCGATTCCGCTGCGCCTTCGCGGGACGGCACCCGAAGAGATCGAAGTGCGGGGCGAGGTGTATCTGCGAAAGAGCGACTTCGAAGCGCTCAACGAAAAGCGCGTGGAAGCCGGTCAGCCGGTCTTCGCAAACCCGCGTAACGCCGCAGCCGGCGGCGTGCGCCAGCTCGACCCGAAGTTGACGCGCGCGCGCAAGCTGTCGTTTTTCGGCTACTCGCTGGGCGCGCTTACCCACCTGAATCGTCATGGTGAGCTTGTCGAACCGAGCACGCAATGGGATGCGCTGCAGTTCATCAAGCGCCTCGGATTCGCGGTCAACCCGTTTGTCAAAAAATGCGCGGACATGAGCGACGTGATCGCGTTTTGTGAAGAGTGGGAGATGCGCCGCGACGAACTCGATTACGAAATCGACGGCGTCGTCGTAAAAGTCGATAGTCTGGCCGTGCAGAATCGCCTGGGAGCCGTAGGACGCGAGCCTCGCTGGGCTACCGCATATAAATTCAAAGCGCGCGAAGCGCGCACGAAGCTGCTCGACATCGTGATTACGGTCGGTCGAACCGGTACGCTGAATCCGAACGCGGTGCTCGCACCGGTCAAGATCGGCGGCGTCACGGTGCAGAACGCAACGCTGCACAATGCCGAATATATCGCGAGCAACGATATTCGCGCAGGCGACACCGTGCTGGTCGTACGCGCAGGCGACGTGATTCCGCGCGTGGTCGGCCCGGTTCTGAGCGAACGCAAAGGCAATCCGCGCAGGTTCGTCATGCCCGACAAGTGTCCGGTGTGCGGCAGCGATGTCGATCACCCGGAAGGCGAGGCGATGTCGCGGTGCACCAACGCCGCGTGTCCGGCACAGGTGCTCGAACGCGTTCGCCACTTCTGTTCGCGCGGTGCGATGGACATCGAAGGCATCGGCGACGTAATGGCGCAGCAGCTCACCGAACTCGGCCTCGTGCGCGACATCTCCGACGTCTATGCGCTCGACGCGAAGAAGCTCGAACGCGTGCCGCGTACCGGCGAAAAAACGATTTCGAATCTGCTGCGCAACATCGAGGCGTCGAAGTCACGCGGGCTTGCACGACTGCTGACCGGTCTGGGGATTCGCTTCGTAGGAACGCAAACCGCGCAGATATTGGCTGACGACTTCGGTTCCGTCGACGCGATCGAAAATGCGTCGCTCGAGGAGCTGCAGCAAAGCGAAGGCATCGGGCCCGAGGTCGCGTCAAGTACGAAGCTGTTTTTCGAGCAGAAAGCCAACCGCGCGATGGTCGAACGCTTGCGCGCGGCCGGCGTCGTGATGACTGCGCCCAAACGCGCGCGCGGCGCCGACGGAAAATTCGCCGGTAAGACGTTCGTACTCACCGGAACGCTGCCATCCCTTACGCGCGAGGAGGCGACCGAACTCATCGTTCAGGCCGGTGGCAAGGTGACCGGTTCGGTAAGTAAAAAAACCGACTTCGTCGTAGCGGGCACCGAAGCCGGGAGCAAACTCTCGAAGGCCGAGCAACTCGGCATCGACATCATCGACGAGGCCGACCTGCGCAAACTTCTCGGTTAGATGGGTAGCAAATGGATATGCGCTACACGTGTCCGTGCTGCGGCTACAAAGTTTTCACCGGTCCACCCGGCACGGAAGACCACTGCCCGGTGTGCGCGTGGCTCGACGATCTGATGCATCTGCGCTTCCCGCTCTTTGACGGTTTGCCGAACGGCGTGTCGCTCGTCGACGCGCAAACGAATTACGCGATGACCGGTTTTCCATCGACGGCGTACGAGCGCGACCCGGACTGGCGTCCCATCGACCGCGACATCGACGCACCGCAAAGCATACCCGTCGATTTCGATGCGCTTGCCGAACCGGAAGATCCCACGACACTCTACTATTGGCTGCCCGCATATTGGCAACAGGCGCCACCGTAACCATCGGCGTCATTTCCGACACGCACATGCCGCGTCATGCACGCGTGCTGCCCGCCGCATTGCGCGAAGGCCTACGCGGCGTGGACGTCATCGTGCACTGCGGCGATATGGTCGATGCAATGGCGGTTCCGCTATTCGAAGCGATTGCGCCGCTGCAAGCGGTGGCAGGCAACAACGACCCGTCCGACCTGCAGCACCGCTTCGGAAAGCGCAAAATTTTGGAATTCGGCGGGGTCCGCATCGGCATTGTGCACGGGCATGACGGCGCCGGACGCTCGACGCTGGCCCGCGCCGAGAATGCGTTCAAAGGCGAACACATCGATGCGATTCTTTTTGGCCATTCGCACATTCCGTATTGCCGGTGGCACGACGGCGTGCTGCTCTTCAATCCCGGCTCGCCTACCGACCGCCGCCGTCAACGCGAGTATTCCTACGGCACGCTTCGCATCACCGGCAGTTCGATCGAACCGCAGCTGTTTTACTACGCGGACAAGTCGCCTTAATGCTTACGCGAGCGCAGGTGCAGGCTCTTGAAGACGAGAGCCGACGAGAAGCAGCCAGAGCATGAACACGATCTCACCCAGTGAGGTGATGAAGACAAAACCGATATTCGCACTGGGATAAAGATACGGCCCGAGCACGATGACTATCCACCCCAGCCCGTCGATGAGGAGAATGGCGCCGAGCCACGACGGCATGTACCGCGAGCGAACGATTAAAGAACCGACCAGTATCAAGTGCAGCCCAAATAATAGGAGCGCGAGCGAATAATCGTAGCGGAACGTGTGGAGCAAGAGGTTGACTTGCGCGTGCAGCGGCCCGACCCCGAAGGTTGCGCGGTACTCCGGCGTCGTGAGCATGCGATAAACCGTCGTAAGGTTGAGAACGGCAACGAAGCAAATTGCGGCATACACGAGTTGAAATAGCGACGCCAGCGCGGATAGCGCGCGGTTCACCGGCGCGAGAGAGGTACAACGCCCAAGCGATAACGACGTCCTCGATGAAGTTGATGAAATAGCAAAAGAACGCCGCTAAAAGCATTCCGTGGTGTGCAACGATATTCGCAACCGTCTGCTCGGTGTTTCCGGGAATGACAAGCCGCGGGTACAACGTAAACTCGGCATACGAGACGGGATTGAGCAGATAGGCAAGGCCGGCGATGAGCGCAGCCTGGCGCAGCGTGAGTCCGTCGGCGGATACCGCCCTCATCGTGACGCCTCGACACGAAGTTCGCCGACCGTGAGCCGATCGATGCGCACGTCTTTGAAGTGCGCGCGTCCAACCGAGATACGGCCTGCTGCGAACGCACCGACGGCCAGCGCACCGATAGCGAGCGCGCCGACCGCAAAGGCACCGGTTGATGCTGCGGCAATCGCAGCCGCTCTTACCGCAATGGGCCCAAAACGCTTCGGCTTCATGACTATCGCTCCTGGTAGACGCTGTGTCGTAACCCCATGGTATCATTTGATGGTGGGGAGGGTGTAGAGCAGCCGTGAGCGACCCGTATTTCTTGATAGGCCTCGCCGTAGTTGTTCTTTGTGCAGCTGGGTGGATCTACGCGATTTTTCAAAACCGGAAGACCCGCAAATACGCGTTTACACCGATGGATAAGATACGCTTTCCGGCTGTTTGGCAAAATGAATTTGCGGCAACTGATTTGGACCCTCGCGCACACGAGATCTTTGAAGAAGACCCATACTACTACGATTTCGTCGACCCGAAGAATCCGGCTAATCGTCGAGGAGAATAAATAATGCTGCATGCCATTGCATTAACGCTTCTGGTCGGCGCAGCTTCGCCGGCTGAGCAACTGCAGCGCGCCACGCGGCTAGCCGAAGCCATTGCAGGCAACGGGGTTATGTCGGCTCGCGTGTAGGTTGGGGGCGCTGCCGCCGAAAACGTCCGCATCGGCTCCGCTTCCGCAGTTGCCGCTGCTCGGCAGCGGTTGAACAACATGCAACTTCGCCTGATGCTGACCTGAGCAATGCATCGGCTTCATCCACAACCGTTATTACGATGCAGGCTGTTACCCCGACGGGGTTTACGGCGTACCACACAACATGGTTGGCGAAAACTCGATCTCGCGGCCATGTTTTCGGATCAAGCGACGCAGGGCGGCTTCGCAGTGCCCGGGAGTGCTGCCGACGCGGCATGCTCCGCCGCAATTCCGCGGCCGTTTTACGGACTGCGCTCGCCGCTGACGCGATTGGGGCTCAGTTTGCTCGGGAGTTGGCAGCCGCCGGCTGGCGACCCGCTATCAGCTCGTGTTGAGCATCGTAAATATCGGCAAGCCCGGCGTCTACGATGCCGCTTTGCAACTTCGGGGTATAAATCGCGCACCAGGTCTTCCGGCTTGGCTTCCGTTCCTAGGCGATCCCTAAAAGATTCTCAGCAGCACCTCGTCGCCGGAACGCGGTTTCGGAAGCGAGGCGCCGAGCGATTCGAAGACGTCGCGCGCAATAACGCCGCGCGGGCGGAGCGATGCGGCATGTTTGGCAGCAAGTCCGTGCCAATATGCGCCTGCGCGTGCAGCGTCAACGGGTGACAGACCTTGCGAGAGCAGCGTCGCGATGATGCCCGTCAGCACGTCGCCGGTTCCGGCCGTCGCAAGGGCGGATGTCCCGGTGGTATTGATGTGCATCGTCGTGCCGTCGTAGATCAGCGTTGACTGCCCCTTCAGCAACGTCGTGATGCCGGTGCGATCGACGAATTCTCGCAAACGCTCCACGCGTTCGCCTTCTTGTACCGTGCCTTTTCCGGAAAGGCGTGCGAACTCGCCGGCATGCGGCGTCAGCACGATGCGTTTGCCGCGCAGCATCTCCAAGTTCTTCGCGAAATGAAAGAGCGCGCTCGCGTCCGCGACAATCGGCAGATCGGATGCTTTCACTAATCCGCGTACGATCTCGCCGGTTCTATCGTCCAAGCCGAGACCCGGCCCCACGGCGAGTGCGGAATTCCGCTTCGCGACGTCGAGAATGTCGGCGGCGACGGTTTGCGGATCGTGGCCGGGATCGATCGTGACGACCACCTGCTCGACGAGGTGCGCGCGAACTGACGCAGCAGCGCCGGCAGAAGTGACGACCGTCACATAGCCGGCACCGGCACGCGCGGCACCCATTGCGCTCAGTACCGCAGCGCCCGGAAACTGCTGCGAACCCGCGAGAATCAGCGGCGCGCCCGCGCTGCGCTTGTCGGAACTTTCCGCGCGTTTTGGAAGCAGCGAGAGAAACTCCGCATCGTCGAGCGCAGCAAAGGTACGCGGCTGCGCGTCGAGCGTTGCGGGCGGCAGGCCGATGTCGCCGAGCCAGAGGTCGCCGGTGTGGTCGCGCCCGGGTTCGAGCAGTAAGCCGGTCTTCAACGCTGCGAGCGTGACGGTCGCGCTTGCGCGCAACGCCGGTTCGACCACTGCGCCGTGCTCGCCATCGATCCCCGGTGGAATATCGATCGCGATGCTCGGTACGTTCGATTCATTGATGGCGGCGATTACCGTGACGTAGATCTCCGGAAGCGGCAGCCGCGCGCCGGTACCGACAAGGCCGACGATTGCAAGGCCGCACTCCGCGAGCGCATCGCGAGCTTGCGCGATCGAACTTGGGAATGGTTTGCGCAGCACGCCCGCGCTACGTGCGCGCTCTTCCGCGTCGCGTCGCGCCCCGGACGGATTCGGCGCATCCTGAGCGTAGATGACGCGGTCGTAACCGGGCAGCATCGCGAGCGCGGCGAAGGCGTCTCCGCCGTTATTTCCGGGACCGGCGAACGCGACAATCGCGCGCGAGCGAGCATACCGCGCGGCAACTTGCGCGATGCGTTCGCCTGCCGCGCGCATCAACGCGACGTCTCCGACCTGCTTGAATGCCTGCGCGTCGGCTTCACGCATCTGCGCGGGCGTGAGCACACGCATATTAAAAGGAACCCCGCGCTTCGAGCACGACCAGGGCCGCGGCCATCGATGCGGTGTGCGTAATCGTCAAATGGATCGTCATGATGCCGCGCCGCTCGATCAGTGACGCCGCCGCGCCGAAGAGCCGGATAATCGGTTTGCCGCTGCGCTCGTGCGAGACGCCGACGCTTCGCCACGGAATCGCGTGGCCGAACGCTTTACGCGTCGCCTCCTTCGCGGCGAAAAATCCCGCCAAGCGTTCCGCGCAGTTGCGCTTGCGCATCGCGTAGGTCATCTCTTCTTCGGTATACACCTTGCGCGAGAACCACGCGAGCTTCTCCGCGTCGAACCGTAGCGTGCAACCTCGGCGAGGTCCATCCCGATCCCGACTACCATGCGGGGCGTCTTCGCGCCCGCGTCGAAAAGAACCGCCCCAAGGATGTTGATCACACATTTGCTAGGCGCGCCCACGGGGACGGCTTATGTTAGCACAAATGTTTATGCGCGCCATGGTAGTGGGGGCCCCATCTTGATGGGGGGCGGCGGAGCTAGGCGGAGCGCCGTTTAAAATGGACACGGATCTGCGCATCGTTCCGATCAACGCTATGGACTCCGCGTTTGTAGAACGCCTGGGACTTTGCTTGGAGGAGCGCTTTCTCTACCGCGTCAAGGTGGAGCGAGCACTGGCCGTACCGCGCAGCGCCGTCAACAGCGCGCGTCAGCAAATGTTCGTCTCGACCTTGACGACGAAAGTCGTGCGCCAGTATCCGGACGACGGCGGCTTGCTGCTCGCGATCACGGACTTCGATTTGTACAAAACCTCGCACCGGTTCGTCTTCGGTGATGCCGACGAGCAGCGCCGCGTCGCGGTCATATCGATGCACCGCCTGCGCGGTGAATTCTACGGCGAGCAGTCCGACGAAAACGTGCTCTTCCAGCGGACGCTCAAGGAGTGCGTGCACGAACTCGGACACGCCATCGGTCTCAAGCATTGCTACAACGCGCGCTGTGCGATGTATTATTCGAATTCCATCTTCGAGACCGACAACAAGATGCCGCACTTCTGCGAGGTCTGCGAAAAACGCAGCCGGGCACGCAGCTAGCAGATTCGGCACGCTTGCCTGCTTACTAAATAATCCACCGGTTTAGCCGTAGATTCCAATATGGCCCCAAGGTAATTGCCTTGGGTTGCCATTTGGTGTGTTCGACCATCGAGGTGCCTGTGATCCAAGCTCGACTGGTAGCCTGGCGCGCGCGGCTAGGGATACTGCCCCGGATTGCCGTGGCGGCGGTTGCCGCGCTCGTTTGCCTGGTTTTGGTCTGGTACGCCGCGCAATACGCCGGGCTCGAACTGGTGCTGCTGACGCTGATCACCATAACGGCTGCTTTAGTGGGCGTGCCGATTGCCCCGGTTCTAGCGCTCGTCGTCGCCGCGCTCGACTTCGAAGTGCGCACGCAACGCCATTTACCGGACGCGCTGCCGAAAGCGGTTCTCCTTGCCGTCCTGGGCGTCGTGCTCAGCCTGCTCTTTACCGGCGAAATCGTCCCCATCGAACAGGATGGGCATAATGAATTCCCGGCCTTGTTCGGCAACGGACGCGTCGCGTTGCCGCGCGCCGAAGGGTTGCAGAATTCGATCTCGGCGCTCGCAGCGGGCATCCGCGAAGTTTCGCAAGGCGACTTTACCAAGAATTTAGCCGTTTCCGACGGCGCGCTTTCCGACCTCGCGATAGCGCTGAACAAGCTGATCTTCAGCGTGCGCGACTTTCTCGGAAATTTACACGAGAATGGGGCGCAGCTCGGCATCGCCGGCAGTGAACTCCACTCCACCGCGTCTACCGCGCTTGCCGTTATCGAAGGTGCCGCGGTCGCGCAAGGGCAGCTCGACGAAGGCATCACCGAGCAGTCGCGCATCGTGGAACACGCAACGCAAAAGGTTGCCCAACTTACGGAAACGATCAACGCCATTGCCGCGGCCGCCGAAGAGCAGACGCGGAGCTTGGATGAAACCTCGCTCGCAGTCAGCAACATGGCGAGTTCCATCGAGCAAGTGACCGCGCAGGTCGATTCGCTCTCGTCCATCTCGACCGAAACATCGGAAACCGCGAAACGCGGCGGCACGGCTATCGGCACCATCGTCGACGGTATGGACATGATTCGCGCAACGATCAACGAACTCGCGGACGACATCCGCCAGCTCGGCAGCAACTCCGAGCAAATCGGCGACATCGTCAAGGTCATCGATCGCATCTCCGAGCAAACGAACCTGCTTGCGCTCAACGCAGCGATTGAGGCGGCGCGCGCCGGCGAGCACGGCCGCGGGTTCGCGGTCGTCGCGACGGAAATCCGCAAACTCGCCGACGGCAGCGTGCAGGCCACCAAAGAAATTGCGGGACACATCAACTCGACGCAGAGCGTCATCAACGAAGTCGTCAGCGCCATGGAACGCTTGACCGAACGCGTCGAGGAAGGGGCCACGAGCACGGCGTCGGCGTCGGGCGCACTGCACGACATCGTCGAAGCCGTACTCGGTGCGAATCAACAGATTGCCGAGATCTCTTCGGTCGCGCGCGCGATGAGCAGCAACTCGTATCAAGTCATTCGCTCGATCGAGGAGATCACGCGCTCGGTCCAACTCAACGTCGATGCAACGCAGAACATGTCAAAACACTCCGACGAAATGAACGCGGCGTTCCGCAATATCGCGGAAATCTCGCAACAGAACGCTTCATCGGTCGAAGTGCTTACATACGTCAACAAGGAAGTCACCGATGCCGCGCAGCGCATGCTGGGCTCGGTGTCGCAAATGAACGATTACGCCGGCCGTATCGACGGGCGGCTTGCGCAGTTCAAAGTCAATGAATCCGATGCGGAGGGAATCTCGGTATGAGTTTGCGCGTTCGATTGCTCGGAACCATCGTTGGAGCAATCTTGCTGTTTTTCATCTTCAGCGTCGTCGCCGCGCGACTGACGCTGCACAAAGACCTAATGGATCTCGGGCAGACCGAGATCACGAACGGGTCGAATGCGTTCTCAGGATACTGGGACTCGCGCAAAGACCAGATTCGCCTGCTGATTGCGCAAGACGCCGTCTCCGACACGCTGCGCAAGAGCCTGCAGTCGCACGATGCAAAAGCGCTGCAAGACCAGCTCTCGAACATCGCGCGCACCTCGGGTCTTTCGTTCCTGACCATTGTCGATGCCAACGGCAAAGTGGTCGCGCGTGCCAACGGCGGAACGGGCGGTTCGTTCGCGTCGGACAAGTACGTGCAGCGCGCGCTCACCGGTGAAACCGTGAGCAGCGCGGCGATGATGTCGCCGTCGGATCTGCAAGGCGAAGGCTTGATGCCGCAAACCGAAGCGGACGTCACGGACGGCGGTAAGGACAATAAAGTCGTCGAGCACGTGAACAAAGGCCTGGCGCTCATTGCCGCGGCGCCGATGAGCGACGCCAACGAACGCACGCTCGGCGCGATCTACGGCGGCGTGCTGCTCAACCACTTCTACGATTTGGTCGATGAAAGCACGCACGCGCTCGGCGGGCAAACCGCGGTGCTCGACGGCGACGCTATCGTTGCCAGCACGATTAGTCAGCCGGACGGCACGCGCGTCATCGATACGCGTGTCGACGGATACGCCACACATGACATCGTCAGCGGGAAGCCCTGGATCGGCTCCGACACCGAAGGCGGAACCGAATACCTCACGCGTTTGGACCCGATTACGGATGACCAGAACAACGTCATCGGCGCGCGCTGGTACGGCATTCCGATGACGCAAATCACCGCCATCATCGATCACATGACCGAAACGTTCATCCTGTGGGGATTCCTTGCGATGATCATCGCGCTGCTGGTTGCGGTGCCGGTGGTGCAGCGCATCTCGAAGGCGATCGCCACACGCAGCGAGCAAGTCAGTGCAGCCGCGAAGGAACTCGGCGTGACGATTGTCGGCGGCGAAGTCTCCGGCGACCACGTCGCAGCAACGCGCTCCGCAGTGGAGCGCGCCGGGCAACTCATCGCGGATCTCTCGAACGGCCAGAGCAGCGGCAAGGTTGCCGAGCTGAAAGCCGTCAACGAAGAACTGCACGGCGACATGATCGTCATCGATACGCTTTCGCAAGAGATGAGCAGCCGGCTTCAACAGGCCGTGTCGCGCGTCTCGGAACTGAGCGAGGTTGCTTCCGGGTTGGACAAACTGGTACACGGCACTTCTGCAAAGTAGTGGTGGAACGTGGCTGACGTCATACTGTTCTTCTCGAGTAATGCCGACACGATGATCGCTACCAAAGCGCTCAAAGACGCCGGCGTTAGCGCGAAGATGATTCCAAAGCCCGCGGCTGTGAACGCGGCGTCAAATCTGTGCTTGAGCATCGACGGCGGATCCGAAGGCGCGGCCGTTACCGCACTCAAAACGGCCAACATCGCCTTGGGCGGCGTAGTGAAGTAGGGCTACGCTCGCAAAACGCGTGCATCGGCGAGTGTAACCTCCCGCTGCGCGCCGTCGTGATCGACAATCAGCGCTCCGCCGATCAAAAGACGGAGCGCTGTTGCTTCAAACGGGTCATCGTCGCCGTCGAGCAGAATGCGATATCGCGCGCCGGGCATTCCGGCGGCGATCTCCCAATCGCGCGCGATGCGTGCCGTACCGAAGAGCTCGTCATAGCGCTCGTCGGCGCGCCGTAGAAGCGCTTGCAGAACGTCCTCGCGTTCGATTTCTTTCGCGACGTCGGAAAGATACGCGGGCGGCGGCACGATTGCGGCGACCGCTTGCGGATCCACCGGACGGCGCACGTTCACGCCGATGCCGCAACCCGCCCAGGCATATTCGCCCGTGACGCGCGAAATGCACAAAATTCCAGCGACCTTGCGACCTTCGAGCAGTACGTCGTTGGGCCACTGCAGTCGCGGCTGCACACCGAATTGTACGAGCGCGTCCCGCAACACGAGCGCAGTCCAAAAGGGCACCGCCCAGAGATCGGCGGCCGGCAGCGCGTCGGGCAATGCTATCGTGCAGAGTAGCGCGCTCGCAGGCGGCGCGAGCCACGAGCGGCCTTTGCGGCCGGTACCCTGCTCTTGATAATCTGCGACAAGCGTCAGTCCGCGTGCCCGCTCCTCGCCTAGCATGCGCGCCATGTCGTCGTTGGTGCTGCCGGTGACCGCGACGCGAGAGATACGGTTGAATCGGGGCACGGCGGTTGCTTCGGGGTGCAGGCCTGCTTCGCCCGCGGCCCGTATTCCCCGGCGGTTATGGCAATCCAACGCACGTTGATCCTCTGCAAACCCGACGCCGTTTCACGCGGTTTGGTCGGCGAAATCATCACCCGTTTCGAGCGCCGCGGCTACCTGATCGTCGCGATGAAACTCATGCAGCTCGACGGCCAACGCGCGCGCCGGCACTACGGCGAGCACGAAGGCAAACCGTTCTTTCAAGGCTTGGTCGACTTCATCACCAGTGCGCCGCTCGTCGCAATGTGCGTGGAGGGCGAGGACGCCATCGCGGGCTGCAGGCAGATCATGGGCGCCACCAATCCGCTGAGTGCCGCGCCCGGCTCGATTCGCGCCGATTTTTCATCCACCATCGGCCGGAATTTGGTGCACGGCAGCGACTCGCACGAGAGCGCGGAAAAAGAACTGGCGATTTTCTTCCAACCCGCAGATTACGTGACGCGCAAACACGACCTCGAACGCTGGATTTTGGAGAAGTAAGGGAATGTCGCTCGAATCATTGCGCGGCGGCGGACGTCCGCTCATCGAAGGCGTGCATGCGCGCGAAGTGCTCGATTCGCGCGGCAATCCCACCGTGGCGGTGAGCGTCGCCACGAGTTTCGGATCGGTCGAAGAAGCGATGGTTCCGTCCGGCGCGTCGACGGGCGCGCACGAAGCGGTGGAGCTGCGTGACGGCGATTCCAAACGCTACAACGGGAAAGGCGTGCTCAAAGCCGTCACGGCGGTCAACGACGTGCTCGGTTCGGCAATCGAAGGCTTGGATGCGACGTCTCAGCGCGAAATCGATCGCCGCTTGATCGAAACGGACGGCACGCCGAACAAAGGGAAGGTCGGCGCGAATGCCATTCTCGGCGTTTCGCTCGCGACGGCGCGCGCCGCGGCGAGCAGCTTGTCGCTGCCGCTGTTTCGCTATCTCGGAGGCCCGTCCGCCGCAACGTTGCCCGTGCCGATGATGAACGTGATCAACGGGGGCAAACATGCCGAAGGCGCGCTGCAATTTCAAGAGTGCATGATCGTTCCAATCGGCGCACCGTCGCTGAGCGAAGGCGTCCGGTACGGATCTGAAGTGTTTCACGCGCTGGGTAAACTGCTGCACGAGCAGAGTCAGCCCACGACCGTCGGCGATGAAGGCGGGTACGCGCCGCGTTTGGATACGCCGGAACAAGCGATGGACATCATCGTTTCGGCGATCGAGCGCGCCGGCTACAAACCGGGTGCCGACATTGCGATTGCGCTCGATCCGGCATCGACGGAGTTTTTTGCGGACGGTAAGTACTATCCGCTCACGAAAGATCGCGCATTCACCTCGGATCAGATGGTTGCGTACTATGGCGAGCTGATCGCCAAGTATCCGATCATTTCGATCGAGGACGGTCTCGCCGAAGACGACTGGGACGGCTGGGCGAAACTCACGCGCGCGATTGGTTCGAAGTGCCAGCTCGTCGGCGACGATTTGTTCGTAACGAACACCGAGCGGCTGTCGCGCGGCATTCGCGAAGGCATCGCCAACTCGATTCTCATCAAGGTCAATCAAATCGGCACGCTCACCGAGACGCTGGACGCCGTAGAGATGGCGCACAAAGCCGGGTACAGCGCGGTGCTCTCGCATCGGTCGGGTGAGACGGAAGACACGACGATCAGCGACATCGCCGTTGCAACCGGAGCCGGGCAAATCAAAACCGGATCGCTTTCGCGCAGCGATCGCATTGCAAAGTACAACCGGTTGATGGCTATCGAGGAACAGCTTGGCGATGCAGCGATTTATCCGGGCGCCGGTGCGTTTGCCCGCAAGCAGTAGCCGAACCGCTGCTCAGCGAATGCGGCTCCGGCTGGGGCCTGTAGCTCAGCGGTAGAGCGGCCGGCTCATAACTGGTTGCGCGTAGGTTCGAATCCTACCGGGCCCACGTGTTTGATGCGCAGCGGGCGGTGGAATGACGCAAGCATGCAAGGAACCGTCATTCTCCGCTCGCTCGGCATCGTATTTTTAGCAGCGAGCATCGCGGGCTGCCACCCGAGTGTGCGCAGCGCGGCGGGGCAAACTCCGCAGCCTTCTTCTACGACGGAGGCGCAAGCCAATTCCACACTGCCGCCGGATCAAGCGACAACCGTCGGCCCGGGCGACAAATACATCGCGAAAACCGACGCGAAGCTGCACGGCGTCAATTTTGCGATTTGGGCGAATGGACGGCCCGTGGGCGTGATCGATTGGCCGGCTAAAGGGCTCGACATCACGAAGGACATGAAAGGCCACGCGAACGTATTGGTCGTGGAATGGACCCGCACGCAGAAGAACGGCGAAGGGACGCTGACGATAGCAACCGCGAAGAAGACGGTGTTCACGACGCACGTCACGCCGGCGTCGCCGGCGAAGGGCCGCAATTCGAAGCAATTCATCGCCCCGCAATCGCCGATCGGCAGATAATCGAGGCCTATGAGCGCGACGGCTTCGTAAAGATCAAGAACGTCTTCGATGCGGAAACGCTCGCGTATTTTCGCGAGCATGTCTCCACAGAAGTGATACGGCGCAACACGAATACCGCGCCGATCGAAGATCGCGATACGTACCACAAAGCGTTCTTGCAAGTCACGAATCTCTGGCGAACGAGTGAGGTAACGCGCGCATTCGTTTTCGGAAAACGTTTGGCTTCGCTGGCTGCGCAGCTTTTGCGCGTGAAACGCGTGCGGCTGTATCACGACCAAGCGCTGTACAAAGAACCTGGCGGCGGCATCACGCCGTGGCATGCCGATCAATTCTATTGGCCGCTTTCCAGCGAGAAGACGATCACCGCATGGGTGCCGCTGCAAGCCACGCCGCTCGAAATGGGACCGCTCGCGTTCGCCGCCGGCAGCCACCGCATGGCGTTCGGACGCGATCTGGAAATCTCGGATGAGAGCGAGCGCAGCCTGCGGCAAGCACTGGAGAGCGGTCGCTTCAAGGAGGTGAACGAGCCGTTCGAACTCGGCGAGGTGAGTTTTCACTCGGGCTGGACGTTCCATCACACGGGCGCGAACACGTCGACGCAGCCGCGCGCGGTGATGACGGTCATCTACATCGCGGACGGCATCCGGCTCATCGAGCCGACCCGCAAACAGCATTATGCCGACTGGGAGGCCTTCATGCCGGGCATACAGCCGGGGGAAGTGGTTGACAGCCCACTCAATCCTGTGTTGAATTAGGCCTTGGACCCTATGGCGCCATCGTCTATCGGTTAGGACATCGCCCTTTCAAGGCGGAAAGACGGGTTCGATTCCCGTTGGCGCTACCAACTTACGCCCGTATTTACGGGCGTTTTCCACATCTATCGGGAAACGTTGGGCACGGATTGGGCACCACTTAGCCGTTCGAGCCGCCATGAGGCCGCCATACCGGGTCGCCGCCGAACGTGACAGGCACTGGCCCCTGATGCACACATGGCGGAGTGACGCACTTCGCAACTTATCGCACGGCTTGGAGTAAAATATTACGGTGCTTCCGCTGCCGCGTAACGATGCCTCATGAGAGAAAAACTGCTTAGGTTGATGTCTTGGATCTTCAGGGTTCCGTACCATCCGCCGGCGCCGGGTCCGGTTGACGCGAAGCCGCCGACTGGCGGTGGCTAATATTACGGTCCCCCGGCATAAGTGCTCGGCAGCCTACGTTCGAATCTTACCATTACTCGCTGGACTCGCGGATGAACCAATCACGCAACGGATGACTGCGTGGAGCTGTGTAATTTGCGCGCTTTCGCAGCGACCTTAGAGCTTGCCTCACGCGAGCCTGCGATTGGGCGCTAGCCCATGCGTCCAACAATTCGAGGGTCGTCACGGTAACGACCGACACTCGTGGAGCGACGCGTAGAGCCGCATGGTCGTCACTGCACATTCGGACAGTCCGCAATGATGCGATGGCGAGTGTTTCTGCCTCGCCATCGTCCATTTCCTTAGTAAGCGCGATCGCTAGCGCTCGTTCCGCGTCAGAAATGGTTGCGATCTGTAAAGCAGGATGCAGCTCGCGAATGAGGCCTTCATTGATCAGAACTTTTTCTGAACGTTCGTCATCGCGATAGATCCAAAGCGCCTCGCCTAATACGGTCGGTGCGATCAGAAGGCTGTGTGATGCAATTATTTCTGACATATGCCCCGTCGCAATTAGATTTAAAAGGGAGCACGCATCGCAGGCGAGTTGTCTCAGCGAGGCACTCCAATCCGGAGGTTGAGGTCATTGTCGCTTCCGAGCTCCGGAATCTTTTGAATTATCTCGCGCGCGCTCAAGCGATCGGTATGCATGAAAACTGCCACATCGCCCTCGGAAAGCTTGCCCTGCCAGTATTGGGTGGCGACGAGGAAGGTATAGCGAAACGGCAGTCTTTCAAATGCGCTGCGTGATTCCAGGCCTAGAATACCCTCTGCCTCGCGCGGCTTAAAGCCGCGCTCTTTGAGCATCGCGTACGTGCCCTTTGTGATGCACTCAAGTTCCTCAAGCCGCTGCACAAGCGCTTGAAACGATACTTCAAAGAACTGGCTGAGCATCACCAGGTGCGCGACTGTCATTGTGCCATTGGCATCTTCCAACATATCGGTAAAGCGCCGACTAAGGCCCGTCGCCGGCATAAGAAACCGGGCCGCGAAGGCATCGGCGAATTGCTCGCGCTTGTCACGCCTGCCTATCTGATCATCACGTGTAATCTCAGGTTCAAAACGCTCCGTCAGATAGTGGCAATATTCGTGACATAGCGTCCAGCGCACGCGGCGTGCATCGTGGCCAGTATTGAAGCCAATGAGCGCGCCGTACTGTCGGCTATAGACGAATAGCCCCGAGACTTTGGTCTTCTGGAGTTCGGTTAGACCGAATATGCGTAATCCAACGTCTTCCTCCAATACTTTGCGAAGTTCCGGCAACGGTCCGTCGCCCAAACCTAATCTTAGTCGCTCACTGGTGGCGAGCTGATCGGCGCTTCGCTCAATATTGGATACGCGATCTAAGCGCAAGATGGGCGGTTCGCGCCGAACACTGCGGTCGTTAGCAAGTTCTTCAAGAAACACATAGCGACGGCCATAATCCTCAAGCGTATCAAGCGCACTCTTGTATTCGCCAGCACCACGTAGCGCGCGAAAACGCACTGATACTGCCTCGTCTGGCGACCCCAAACTTAGAAGATCGCGAAGAGACGAACCGACGGCATCGGCGATCGCCTTCAGCTGATTATCAGCCGGCATCCGTTGACCCGACTCGAAAGTGATCAGCGTCTGACGAGTGATTCCAAGCTGCCTGGCGAGGGCGTCTTGCGTTAAGCCGAGCTTCTTTCGCGCGTGAGCGATGTTGGCACCCAACGCGGCTGGATCGATAGCCGAATTAGATAACATGCGCTAGATGCTCAACCGCGCTGAGCTCGTCAACATGTGACTTGAGCAATTCGATCGTGCTTAGGATGGCCTGATGAGCGGTATCAGTTCCATTTGTAACAATGTTTTCGAGCGTCGGCTGCGCCTTGACGAGCGCACGCCAGGGGTCTGGTTGCGCGAGCGCTTTACTGAATCGCTCACGCTGGTCATCAAGCAGACGGCGCGCCTCGTAAGCCCGCTTGAGCGGAGGCTTCGAAGTGTAAGTAACGTCGTATTGTACTAGGCCTGCGGTTTCCAACGCCAAGCGACGGACAGTACAGGAACCGCACTGCCCGCAATCGGGGTATTTATCGCGACGCTGCGGCGCATCGCAGGAAGACGTCTGGCGGATGGACTGGTACGCCTCGGGCGGTAGCTCGCGCAGCATCTGTGCCTTCGTCTTGAATCGATTGGGGTACTCGATAACGGCGCCGTTAACTAATGCGCTAGAAACCTTTTGCCAGAGCTGAAGATTGCTGGGGTGTAGAACTTGCGAGGACTCATGAGGTCCTTGCAACCACGGTATCGGTAAGTTGAGAATTCCCATACCATTCTCCGAGACCCGTACCACGCGCGATCCGTAAGCGGCTGCGACCGTCAGGCCGGCCGTGATCGCGAGCATCGTGCGCGATCGTTGGCTGCGCTCCGCTTTACGGGGAGCCTTGACGAGATTCATCGGAATCCGATGAAAAATTGGGCGCTCCCCGTGCAAAGACCTCAGCCCTTCCACTATTTCGTTTAGACGGGCGCCTTTGCGCGAGAGCGTCGAGATCGAAACGAACGCTGGCCGCTCAACGGGACTCTTTAATGCGGCGTATGCTCCGCAAAGGCTGTCAAGGCCGTCGCTCAGTAGAACGACGGAGACCGGGAGTGGGGGTTCGAGTGAGAATCGCGGATCACTATCGCGGTGGAAGCACCGGCTCGGACGTGCGAACGGAATGATCGTAACGTAATCGCCAGTTGATTGCCAGATTAGCTCTTCGAGATCGGCTTTTATTGCGGTCCATGCACCCAAACGCGATACTGGAAAATTGATGGTGAACTCGCGAGCCCACTTATGCTTTGCCCGCGGCGTAAGCCTGTCCGCAGCATACCAGGTCAACATAAACTCGAACAGTTCGGTGATCTGCGGCGCGGCCGCAAGTTGAGTTAACGGCAACATCTCCGCAGTTCGATAGCGAACGCGTTGTTTATGCCCGTCGACGTCGACCACCAATATCCCGTCATCGTAGGACGCGTGGATCACGTTCACTTTTTGTCGCCTACAATTTGGAGATCAAGCAGGGAACGCGTGCTCTCCTTAGGCCTTATCGCCGCAACCATCGATGGTGCAAATCCAGCCTTCGCAAAGATACGGTTGATGAAGCACCGTTCAATCTCTATGGCGTGTTTCGCGAATGCTTGCTGGCAGGCGACGTCGTCCGCATAACCGGTTTGATTTTTGAGGATGTGTCCGTAACTATCGATACCACGCGCTGCGAGGCGACGGAGAATTTCACGCGCGTCCTTGCGTTCTTCCACCACTTCCCTCATCGATTGGATGAAGTGATCCTCCGCAGGAGACCCGTTGGTGGTTCGCTTTATTCGATTAAGCGCGTCGACATCGTCGAAGAGCGAGCTTCCCATTTCAATGGCACGTACGGCATCAGCGATGCGGTCTTTGAATTGGGGCATTTCAAGCAAGAATTGCCTCAGCATGTACGCCGCCACAGCGTCGGGCGCATCATCTTGTTCCTGAGATGAGCACAGTCGCCCACGGATGGCTTCGAATTTTTTCCCGAGTTTGCGCCCGTAACGATCCTCATCGGTCATGCGACCATTGTAGGCGCATACCCATTACAAAGTCAACATTTAATCGCGAATAGTGGCTTACGCACTTGACTTTGTCAGGTTGCCTCGAGCGCGGCGATCTTTAGTTCCATGCGGGGGTCGACAGAGAACAAGCCCAAGGACCCCCTTAGCGCCATTGGTTTATCGAATGCCACAACGTTTTCAAGAAGGAAGCACCACGGGCCCATTGCCCAGCTGAACTGATCTGCAGGAGCCTGCTCGGGAGGAACGCAGTCGACCAAATCGGCCCTTCCGACAATCGCCCCGCGGTAAGCCGGGGGACGGGGGGTGATCCTTTGGATCACTTCGGCCAGTCCTTCAATCGCATCATAGTCGACCCGTAGCGCTGCATGCAGGTAAATCGGCCCCCGGTAGGGCGTGTACCAGGTTCGGTTTTCCACGCGCTTGCCTGCATGAAGGATTGCCCAAGCCCAGGGCTGCCGGATCGAAAGCGCCCGGGCGCCGCAACCAAAAGGATCTCGCTCGGTTGGCGCACCGGCACCAGCGACCAGGCGTAAGGCCCTACCCTGCGCTAGAATCATGTAACAAATATACACGTAACAAATTTACTTGTGCAATTCTTACGTGTAAAATTGCTACGTGCCACGCTCGCATCAGGCGGCGCCGGTTGTGACCCGGTGGCTTGCAGAATCGCCTGGCCCCGCCACTTTTCAGTACGCGGGCCTCGTTCGGCGTTTCCTCGAGCAGGAATGCGTCGTCGACTTGGCATCCGTTCGCAGCCCACAACTAATCGCTCACGTTCAATCATTGAGTGGGACCGAAGCGCCTCGAAAGGCTGCGACAGCGCTCTCGAAATTTTTCGCGTATCTCGTAAAATCGGGCGATATTCTAAGCAATCCAGCAATCGACCTGATCGACACACTGAAGGAGCAGAGAAAGAAAGCGAGCACCCACGAGCTGCTCGTCGCGGCCGGCATGACCGACAAAGACGCCGCGCGGGTGACGTGGCGCGACGTCGCTCGGGTGATCGTCGGCTCCGAAGACAGCGCCGTCCCGCCCGAGCGAATGCCCCCTCCGGGTAGTGATGTAATGACACGGCTTTCCCGAAAACTGCTTTCACGCATCAAGAGCTGTACCCCCGAAGGCCTGGAAACTCTGCTCGACCGACAGATCGACGCCTAATCAGGTAATCGAACATATGTTCGATTACCTGAAACCTATGGGGAAGCGTGAAGGTTGCGCCACCTCGACGATGCCGCCGATTACCAAGACACCGTGAAGGACCTGAACCCTCCCAATCGCGAGTAATGGTGCCAGTTTGTACGGTGCCTTGGACTAACGTGTGAGGCCAATCTCCGAATGACAGGGTGGCCTTTTTCATTGCGGTCATCGGCTGTCAACGGCGGTCGTCATCAGGCAGGCCAGCCTTGCTAAGCATGGGCAGGTTCGTAGTGGGAGGCACTTTCTTCCGCACGGCTGCGCCCAGTGCAGAGTCAAGGACGAGCGCCGCTTCGTGGACCTGCTCCTGGATGACATGGGCGTACGTGTCGCCGGTGACCGTAATGGACGCGTGGCCAAGCAGATGGCTTGTGATCTTCAGATTGATCTGATGCTGCAGAAGCATTGAAGCAAACGAGTGTCGCAGGTCATGGAAGCGGCACGAAAGCTTGGCTTTCTTGTGGAGGCGGTAGAAGATCGACGAGAAGTTCGTCGGATTCCAAACCTCACCGAACCAATCAAAGACTGGCGTGTCCGGCGTTACCGGTATAGCCAGTGCGTCGTAACGCTCGCGCTGACGCGCCTCCTGTTCCCGTAACGCGGTAATAAGGAACGCGGGAAGCGCCACGGTGCGAAGTGACTTCTTCGTCTTGGGTGTCTTCATCACCAGTTTTCCGCGCGAAACACTTAGGCTGCGCCGTACGCGGACCAAGGCCAAGTCCAGCGAGACATCCGCCCAACGCAACCCCAATATCTCGCCGCGGCGCAATCCGGTACCGATCGCCATAAGAATGGCCGTGCCCATGTCCAAATCGGCTAGGTCTAGTAACGTTTGCAACGCCTCAGTCGATACGGGCTGAGCTTCGGCCGTAGAGCGCGCGGGCGCTTTAATGTTCTGACATGGATTGACTGCGAGATATCCGGATTGCACGGCGTACTGCAGCAGCGTCGCAAGCGTTGTAAAGTGATGGCGTACGGTTGTGTCGCTCAGGGGTCCCTTACGTTTGTCGCTGCGATGCTTGGTTTGCCATTCGATGATTGCTTGAGTGATGTGCCGACGGTTCAATTCGCGTACGCGCATCGCGCCCAACGCCGGATTGACGTGGAGGTCGACGATGCTCTTGTAGCGGCTATAGGTTGTTGGAGCAAGATGCAAGAGTGCCGTCGCGAGCCATTCCTCGCAGAGTTGCGCGACGGTGAGCCGACCGGCGTCGGCGTAGGTTCCACGGGACAGATCATGGGCAACGCGGGCGGCGACGGCCTCGGCGTCCTTACGCGTGCCCTCGACGGAGACGCGCCGAAATCGCCGCCGGCCATCCCCGCTCGTAAAACTGTAGCGAACGCTCCACCTACCCGACTTGCGTCGCTCAATCGAACACCTCATGCATTCCCTCGCGTATCCCGTTGGCGATAATGCCAATTGGTAAATCCATGATATACCAATTGACAAGAGGTCCTGTAGGGCGCCGTGTAAATTCTGTAGGGTGTGGCAACGGGCAAGGGAAAGGCCAAGAGCAGCGGGACCAGTGGGCGGGCCATAGGCCAGGTGCTGCAATCTGCCCGCGAGCAGATGAAAATGTCGCAGGGTGGTCTCAGTGAGGCTACCGGTATGCCGCAGGCCGTAATTTCCCGAGTTGAGGGAGGCCAGCGAGAAGCGCCACGGTTCGAGACGGTGGCTCGCATGGCCGCCGGCCTGCAGATCTCACTCGATGACGTCGCCGCGGCGTGTGGCTCGGGCGACGGCAAGTCGCGCAAGATTCGCTCCAAGTCCAACATGCCGGCTGTCGCGGCCGAAGCACGAGCGATACAGCGCGAGCTGCGCGCGTTACAGCGGCGCGTGGAGAATCTTCTTGCACTCGCGACGTCTTCCGAACCGCGGCGCAAGTCCTAGGGCCCTTTGGCTCTGCGTGCCCCACCCTCAATGAGTTCACGCAAACGTGCCGTTGGTACGACGATCCGGCGCCCGAACCGCAGCGTCGGTATTTCTCCGGCTTTTGCGGCGGTGTATGCAAGGCGTCGGGATATGCCCAACAGCCGAGCCGCCTCCTCGAGCGTCATTGTCGGCCGATTCGGCCACCCATCGGCTTGTCGCAACGCACTCACTGCCACGATCAGCGGTTCCAGTTTTCCTTAGCTCGAGCGATCAGCATCTCGTCGAGTAGGGCTCTGACCACCAGTTTCCGCCGGCCGAACTGAACGATCGGTAAACGCCCCTTGCGAACTTCGGCGTATATCATCTGGGGCGATAGGTTGAGGTAGGCCGCGGTCTCCTCGATAGACATCACTGGACGAAGTTCAACGTCGAGGCCCTTGCGCGACGGCCGCGATTGTCGCTTTGCAGCGCTCTTTGCGGTATGTTGTTTTTGGTTCGCAGTGTCTACAGCAGCGCCCAGCAGGCGCCGTCGCTTCGCGTACGTTTCACCGTTCATATGTGTCTCGGTCTCCCGCAAACTGCGGATATACGAAAACATAACAATTGGGTTAATTGCGGCGTTATCGTTGATCCAATCCGACGGCATGGCAACGCTAGGGTGCGGACCAAGGTGTGAAATTCACCCCTGGGTGGTTTGCGCGATTTACCTGGGGGTGGATCTGCAAACAAGCAATCTCGCAGCAACCATGATCTGAAAAATAATTGGCGAGAATGACGCGTCAAGTTGCGCGGGGGTAATGATATGAGGGTGACCTTTTCACCCCACCAGGGATCCATTCCGATCCGCCGCGCGGGCACGAACAAAGATACGATTTCATCGGCGGCGCCGCTAACGTTAACACGTGTCAAAAGGTCGGGGTGCCGACGTGCCACGCGTACATTTGCTGTCTGGCGCGCACCCACGTTTTTCTGTATAACCGTTCCATCTTCGCTTGGCAGCATGCTGTGATACCTGTTGCCTGGTTTTGTGAAAGGTGGATAGTTCTCCTGAACACTTCAAGAATCAAACGCGCCGGCAAATGGCATCGACTCTTTCCAGCCGATGATGCGCAGGGTGTTCGCCGGCTCGTACAACTCGGGGTCTCGCGAGCGCCGCAGCTGGGATATCTGCTCGCACGTATCCACCGATTGACGAGAAGCCATACCGAAGAGCATACTGTCATCATACCGAGTGGAATGAGGCGCTCGATGCAGCGATCCACCGTTGGAACTTCCGTGGTCTTGAGCGTCGGCGGCATGGACGTGCCGCCCGCTGAGCGCGCAAGCGTAGAATCCTACAGCCAATGTGCGCGCGCGCGCACAACCATTCGTAACTATCAATCACACCTTGAGCTCGCCGCGGCGCTCGCGCAGCGCTGGGAGCGTTGCGCATTGCCGATGGATTCGGGAACAGCCTGCGCCATGATCGCAGCGCTCGCCGACGCTGGCTACGAGTACGGGACTATTCGCAACTTTGTGAGCGCGCTGCGCTTCGCGCATCGGATCACCGCACATCCGGACCCGACACAAACGCTGCCGTTTCGCCTGGTCTACGAGGGCATTATGAGAACGCTTGGAACTGGCTCCCCGCATCGCAAGGCCGCGCTGTTACGCGAGGATCTGCATTGTCTACTTGAGCAGGCGCAGCCGCACACGGTAAAGGCGACCCAGCAGTGCGCAATGCTCGCGCTTGGGTTCTTTGGCGCGTTTCGCTGTAGCGAGGAACGCGATATCGATATTGAACATCTGCATCCTGGCGATAACGGCGGCGTGCGCATCTATTTGCCGCGCTCGAAAACTGATCGTTTCGGACGCGGCGAGTGGGTCTATCTCACGCCGTTCGAAGCCGATCCGCTGATCTGTCCCGTTCGTAATCTGAAGCGGCAGCTCGCGCTCGTGGGTGAGCGCTCGGGGCCGCTCTTCCGTCGGCTACGCGGGCAACACGCTATCACGAATGCGCGCGTGGAGATCAAATGGCTCGACACCCAGCTCAAGTCCCTGGCGCGGCGCGCCGGGATGCCCGTAGCGGAACTGGGAACACACTCGCTACGTGCAGGATGGGCCACGCAAGCGGTCTTTGACGGCCTCTCTGAAATCGAAATCGCTGCGCATCTGCGACACCATGACTTGCACACCCTGCCGGTATATTATCGCCCAGGGCACCGCGGCCTCAATCTGCGTGATTTTCTCTTTCGCGATGAGCAGGACGCGCGGTGACCCGCGCGCGAGCATTTCAGGTGGAATACTATACGCGCGAGACGCGCCGGCGCTACGAGTATGTTATCTCGTTGTATCGTCGGGATGCCGCGCTCGCTGGCATCGATCCGCTGCAGCCTGGACTCCCGTGGCTGCACGATTGGCTAAGGCGCATGATAGCGCTTAAATCCTTGCAATTTGCGCGCATTTGCGGCCACGCGTTGCGCTATCATTTCCGCATCCGCGGCGTAGGGAATCTCATCGACGACCCAGGTACGCGGGCACTCCTGCAGTATTCGCGCCACATTGAGGACATTCGCGCGATCGTCGCAGCAAATGACGTGCCGGCGTTGCATGAGCGTGCGGTGTCACTAGCGGGGTTTGCGTATGCACCCAGCACCCTACATCAGTATCGGCGTGAGAGCGAACGATGGGAACAGTACGCCGAGGCGCGCGGCATTGATCCTCTAGCCCCGTCGGTCTCGGATATTTGCGACTGGCTGGAGATCGTAGCTCGACGATACCGGTACTGGGGCGCTCGGACCATGCGTTCCGCAATCAGTTTCTATTTGAGGATGGCCCGCGTTCGCGATGTCAGCCACGATCGCGCAATCGACCAGCTACTCGACTCGATGAACAAGGTGCTCCCCAAACGCGCGAACCCCCCACTGCTAGCCGCTGACGTGCGCTGGCTACTCGCCCATCTGGGTACCGAGCCATACGATATTCGCGATAGGGTTGTGATCTTGCTGGCGTTCTTTTGCGGATTAGATGGCAAGGAACTGGTGCGTTTGGATACGGCCTCCTTTACGATTGAAGACGACTGCGTCGTCAGAATCCATTTGCCTAGCGGTGATATCAGGTGCATATCGGGCGTCGAAGATCTTGGTTGCTGTCTTGCCGCGTGGCTACGCCAGTGGTGCACTCTGATTCCCTCTGGGCCGCTGTTTCCCGTAATTACTGCACGGGGGTCCTGGTCGGCAACTTCAATGTCGGAGAGTGGACTTGTGCGATCGGTTCAGCGTATCGCGCGCGCGCTGGGTTATAAGCGGCATAACCTGCTGATGGCGCTCAAGCGTGGGTTCATTCAGGAAGCCGTACCCCCTTGTGGAGCGACGGCAGTCGCCCATCACCTGCGGTATAAGTCACTAAGTGGACTCGCGCGCCATTCTGGCGCCGTTCGTGCAATGAATGGGGCGTACCGTCGCCATCGTCGCGCTATTGTGAGCCTGTAGGATGTGGCGTTAGACGCAAAGCCTCCATGCGATGAACAGTATCACTGCAGATTATTGCAGTACCGGTACTGACGCTTAGCAAAAGAGGTGGAAGGGCGCGAGGTCAACATTACATTGTTGGCACCTCGAGCATCCGTTCAATGCTGCTCAGGCGCTCGCACGGCGCAACGTCCGCGCGGAATCCTTCGAGCAACGCGATTGCCTGGTGCGTATCCATCAATGCGTCTGTTGCGAGCGCTGTCCGGATTTCCTAGTATTCTCGGCTCCGTACCAAACATTGGGATGTGCGCTGACGGGACGACCGCGGCCGCCTCCGAATGATGACCTGCGGCAATTGATGCCTGTCAACCGCCGTTAGTTGTCGAAAATGCGGTTGCCGTAAAAACGATTCGTCTGTGCCGCCGCCGGAATCAAGGCTGCCCCGATATAAGATACGGTGATAGACGCCCATCTTAACCACATTTCGGAGGCTACACTGACTACGTCACCTTTGGGCGACTCCGCCCTCGGACTCGTTCAAGAGACACTTCAGCTTGTCGAGGCAGAGCCAGAAAGGCTTAGCGCTGCGCTGCGCAACGCCGTTAGAATCGCTCGTCAAACTAACGCGCACGTCGACTTGTTTTGGCTTCGGCTGGAGCTCCGCGATTCAACCCAGAAGGCTGCCTTCGACGAGTTGTTCGACGACTTGAAAGCGACCGTAACACCTCAACAGTATGGCGACATTACCAGGGTTATGCTAGAGCGCTACAATGAGGAGCGTAGTTACCAAGAGGCGGAAGGGCCAATCTGGAAACTGCGAAGTGTTACTCGATATGACTTTCGACCGATTGACGAGATCGAAGCGCAGTTGGCGGAGCGCGTACGGGCAGATGATCTAGAAACGTTTGCTGCCGCGCCCCGATCGGACAAAACGGCTAACGTGGATGCCGCTTCGAGGATCAGGGATCTGGAAAATCAACGATACATCGATGTGTATTCGAGGATTCTTGGCCGGATTCGAGCGCGGCTATTTGACTTCCTGACGCGCGTCGAGTATCAGTTGCTGGTTGGACACATTAGTGCCGACATTTTTCAAACGTATAGACGTTATGTGGATCTGGAGCTATCCAGAATTGCGCCGGATGTGCTCGAACAATTCGCTTCTATCTACAAGCGCATTGGCGAAGGCGACAAAGAGGCACGTAGTCAAGCTCTGACGTCTTGCCGTCGAGTGATTAAGGCACTTGCAGATACCGTCTATCCCGCGACTAATGAAATGGTTAAAGGCAAAGACGGTAAGGGGTATCCGTTAGATGACGAGCATTATGTGCTTCGACTACGGCAATTTGTAACGAGCGCCGCCGGTAAACACAAATCAAGTGAAGTCCTTCGAGCGCAAATTGGAGACTTGGAATCTCGCGTCGAGGCTCTCAATGCCTTATCGAGCAAGGGAACGCACGCACATGTAACGTCCTACGAGCTATTCCAATGCGCCATTCAAACGTATTTGGTCGCTGGTGACGTCCTGCGCGTTGAAAGGCATCGAAAGTAACCTACTTCGGCCACGTGAAATCGGGATGATGCGCAAGCTCTTGTCGTCGTTGCCGGAGGACATGCAGGTCAAAGAGTTTAGCTGTGGCTGCAGCGCCATACGCCTCGCAAGTGAGGCGCTGTGGCTAACCGCCCGCAATCCAAAGCGCACGCTCGCGCAGTAGGTCTCTCGGCTAAAAATTCTATAGTAATGGTGTCTCGTCGAGCGCTGATTGGTGAATCATCGATGGATTGATTCCAAAACGTTCCGACGTTGTCGTAACGGCCTCGAATACCCAGCGGGGCGCGCGCGGATTGACATAAATCCCATCGACAGCCGCAGGCAGATCGACGCGAAGATGAACTCCCACGAGGTCATCGACGCCTAAACTGACGGGCTGGGTCAGTGTCATCCGGATCTCGCGTTCATGCTCGTACGACTTGCGCTTGCTGCGCAGCAGATCGAACGCATTCCTATAACCGACACCCTCCTTCCGATAGTCGAGGTATCTTACCTCGAGCGGCACCATTCTCCAACGGTCAGCATCCATAAAATCGCCAGTTGAAAACATGTTGGAGAACCTGCGCAACGAAGTCTTAATGGCAACGCTGGCGCCAATATTTCCGTAGATGTCCCACATCGCCGCGGATTCGTACTCGTTAAGGTGCCAGCAGTTCACAAAATCTTTCCCCATAATCTCATGCAGGCTGCGACGCGCCTTCGCGTTTGCTTCCGCCATTTCGCCTTCAAGGTCCGGTTGACCCCAAGAACGCTCCATCGGGTCCATTTCCGTTAATTGGTCAGCTCGGGTAAAGTATAACGCGGACGTGCTTAAGAGCGACAAATATTTTGGTAGGTCCATGTAACGCCAAATGGCGCGATCGTCCAAGTCGGAGATGGCGCATCCATGAGGATGCATGAGCGTTGGCGGTTCTTCGATCCGGTGCGTGGGGCCAGGCAAAGGCTCCGGATGGATCATGAATGTGGGCATGATGGTTCTATTCTGCTCCCCCGCTGATTCGACCATCCCACGCCGTTTTAACGCGAGGACTCGGTGTGCCATCAGCAGCAACGGTGGCTGGGTGCGGGCTCGTCGCGCAATACGCTCACCGATGTTGCGCGGTAACCTTGGTCCCTCCAAGGCCTGAGTTGCGCCCTTGGTGTTTGCAGCCTTTGAATCTCGCTCTGGTCAAAGCGAGTCAAGTCCCAAATCTGCTGTAAATTCGATTCGGCCTAAAGTCGGCGGTTACGCC
>DATGJX010000270.1:0-11280 GCA_035294905.1 Vulcanimicrobiaceae bacterium
CGCGGCGATCATCGCATCGCAATGGCGGCGGCCGTTGCCGCGCTCTCGGCGTCGGGCACGACGACGATTCACGGCGCGGAATGCGTCAGCGTCTCGTACCCGTCATTCTTCAATGTCATGGTAAACATCAAATGAAAATCCGGGGCATTCGCGGAGCTATTACCGTCGAAGCAGACGATCCCGAACCGATCGTGCAGGCGACGAAACGTCTACTGACGGAAATCGTCGAACGAAACGCGGTCGATCTCGACGACATCGCCTCCGTACTCTTCAGCTTGACGCCGGATCTGCGCACCGTTTTCCCGGCGCTGGGCGCACGCGAGATGGGCTGGGTGCACGTGCCGATGCTGCACTTCACCGAGATCGACGTGCCGGGTTCGCTGCCGCGCGTCATTCGCGTGCTGATGCACGTGAATACCGCTCTCGCTCAAAATCGCATAGAACACGTGTATCTTGAAGGTGCGCGCGTGCTGCGGCCCGATTTGGCGGTAAAGCATGCCTGACGCATCGAAGGCTTCGCTCGGAATCATCGGCACCGGCATGATGGGCAGCTCCATCGGTATCCGTGCGCGTGAACTGGGTTGGCGCGTTACGGGTTTCGATTTGGTTGCGCAAGCCGCGGAAGAGGCCGTGCAATGCGGTGCAATCGATGCGGCCAAGTCGCGAGAAGAGATTTGCAGCGATGCGGACGTCATCGTCATCGCAACGCATATCGGCGGAACGCTCGTGGAAATGGAGCGCATGCGATTTAGTCCGCCGCGCAAGGCGCGGCTCATCATCGACATCGCATCGGTAAAGGCGCCAATCGTCGCTGCGGCGCGGGGCCTGAAAAACTTCGTCGCCACGCATCCGATGGCGGGCCGCGAACGCAGCGGACCCGAAGCCGCGACGCGCGACGTATTCGAAGGCAAAATGTGGCTTTACGTTCCCAGCGGCGATAGCGAGTTGGACTGGCGTGCCGTCGAGTTGATCGGCGCGTTCGGCGCTATTCCGTTCGAAGTGGATGCGGCGGAGCACGACCGCGTCGTCGCGCTCACCTCGCACGTTCCGCAAATCGTGTCCAATTGCTTCGCAGCCCGATTGCGTGACGACGTTGCGCCGTTTATGGGGCCGACTGCCCGCGAACTTTCGCGTTTGAGCCGTTCGAGCGATGCGATGTGGCGCGACATCCTCGCCGCGAACAGCGGCAACATTGCGCGCGAGCTGCGCGCGCTCGCCGCGGATCTCAACGAGACTGCCGGCCAGCTGGAGCGAGCGCCGCTGCTGGATAAACTGGATCTGCCGTGGTCTACATGATCAAATGTTTGAAATGCAATCGAACGTAGGCTACGCCGGCCGCACTCGCTTGCGGAAGGTAGTCATGCAATTGGCGAAACGCGTGTAGAGCTGACTGCGGTTGCGCGAGCGCAACGTATGCATAGCCTAGCGTCTGATATGCATCGAGCTTATCCGGCGCACCGAAACCAAGTCCCTCGCGCGCGTAGTGAACGGCGGTCTGCAGATCGCCGAGCCGGTAGGCAACGGCCGCAAGGAACACGTTGGCATCTCCGAGCGACGGATCGATGTCGGTTGCGCGATGCAATTGCGTATAACCAGCTCGCAGACGGCCATGTAACAGGAAAAAGTACCCGTAGTACATGTGAGCAATTGCATCTTCCCGGTCAAGCGCAATCGCACGTGTGAAGGCACTATCGACCACATTCGCCGGTGCATGATCGTAAAGCGCAGCCACGGCCAGCGCGGTATGCGCAGTCGCTGATTGCGGGTCTATGCGCAACGCGATGTTCGCATCGGCGGTCGCGCGCGTGACCATTTTGCGCCTGCCGACCTCCATATTTTGCGTAAACAGCGCTTCCGCTTCGGATAGGTCCGCATACCCGCGTGCGCTTGCAGGCGCATCATGCACCACGACTTGGAATTCCGCAATCGCGTGGCGCAGGGAAGCAAGCGTGCCTTGATGGAGGTAATACCGTCCGAGGCTATCCGCGCGAAGGGTCTCCGAAGGCAGCGGCGAGGGCGCTCCACGATGCGTACCAGCAAAGACCGCAATACTTGCGAGCAGGATGATCGCGATAGCGGCGACCGCCGGCCGCCACACCGGGCGGGGTGCTACCGCCGGTGATGGGGCGTTGCAGACAACCCGGTACCCTCGACGGGGAAGGTTCTCAATGGTCGCTTGTCCGGTTTTCGCCAGGAGCTTGCGGGCCAGATAAATCGTCTGCCAAAGCATCGAGTCGTCGGCATACCCGCGCGGCCAAAGACGCTCCATCAACGCTTCCTTCGAAAGAACGTCGCCGCGGCGTTCACCGAGCGCCGCAATCAATTCGGCAACCTTCGGCGCCGCCGGAAGCGGTTGGCCGTCTAACGCAAGGACGAGGGAATCGGGATCGACGGTAAGCCGCCCAAGTACAACCTTCATGCGTTGAGTATTTCGTGAATAACGTGGTCCGTGCATTTTTGGCACGCTTGGTGGCGTATGATGACGTTTTTCGTCAGCGCCTCTGCCACGGCCCCACCACTCGACCCACAGACTGCCCTCACTGCATGGTCCTCGGTCTCGACGCCGATAGTGCTGAGGTGGGACGTCGCGCACAAACGCGCGGCCGCCGAACCGACAACGGTGCGCGTAACGACGGATGGGACGCTGCTGTACGTCCGCTTCGATGCGACGCAGCGCGCCGCGGTCGTGGCAAGTCAGCACTCCGACGACCTCATGCCTGGCGGAAGTGTCGGCGCCAACGGCAACATCGCGTGGAGTAACGACGACGCGGTTTGGGTCGATCTGTGGCCGACCGGTCTCGGCGGTTTCGAATATCAGTTCGAAGCCAACGCAGCCGGCGCTCATAACGAAAGCTCGACCGAAAACGTGGGCTTCGCCCCGCAGTGGGATTCGCATGGCGCAATCACCGCCGGCGGCTATACGGTCACGATGGCAATTCCGCTCGCCGTCATTCACGGCGCTCACGCCGGGACGTGGCGCGCACAGTTCGTGCGCTACGCGCGCTCCAGCGGCGACGTAAATATCTGGACGTATGTTCCGGCACAATCGCAACCTGATGTCGCCGAACACGCCGGCGCGCTCGTTATGCCGAAGCTATCGCAACACGTGCCTGCGCCACAGCCGCGTCTCGCCGTCTATGCACTCGGTGCGGCCGCAAGTACGTCGGCCGGCGGCAAGACGACGCGCCTCGGAGCCGATCTCTCCTATCCGATCGCACGGACGGCGTCGTTCTACGCCACGTTCCACCCGGATTATTCGAACGTCGAGCTCGACCAGACGACGATCGCGCCGACGGTAACCGAGCGCAATTACATCGAGACGCGGCCGTTCTTCACGCAGGCTGCATCGTATTACAACGGCTTCCCGTGCGCCGTCTGCCCCGCCGTGCGTCAAACGCTCTACACGCCGGCAATCCCAACGCCGTCGCAGGGCTACGCACTCGAAGGTAAACAGGGCGCAGTCGGATTTGCGGCGTTCGACGCAATCGGGGACGCGCGCAACGACGCGGCTGCTGTCCTGGACTACACCTCCGACGACAACCGCTGGCAGGCGAGCGTGCAGCACGTGCAGGCGAATCTGCCGGGTGTAGTCGACGACGCAAACGAGGCCGGCATCAACTGGCGCGACGGAAAATATCTTAGCGCGAACGTCGACTATGCAACCGACGCGGGGACGAATGTGCTGGTCCCGAGTCAAAGCAGCGCGATCGAGGGCGGCGTGAATTGGATCAGTCAAGATCTCGTGCTCTCAGCCGCAATTCGAAAAGTGGGCGCGTACTTCAATCCGGTCGACGGCTTCAACGCCCATCCCGACATCGCCGGCTATGGCATCTATGCGGCGCGCCTGTGGCAATTCGCACCACAAAACAAACTGCAGTCTGTCGCGCTCAACGGCATGCTCGATCGATACCAAGGCGCGTCGTACGGTCAGTCTCAAAGCGACAACTGGCTGGATCTCGACGTGCTCACGAAGAGCGCGTGGGATTTTCAGATCTTCTCCGGTTCGGATTATTGGCGCTTCACCTCGGTACTCGAGCCGGTCTCGCAGAGTTCGGGCTTTCGGCTGAGCTATCGCAGCGGTTCAGTGAACAACCTGCAGTACTACCTTGCACCCGGCACGTCGGCATACCCAACGGAAATCAACCTGTACCGCGGGCACTACGGCGACGGCGTGCTTGACGCATGGTTCCGTACGTCGGCGATTCGGATCGGCAATCGCGGCACGCTGAACGTAACACTCGACGACACAGCGCAATGGATGCACGGAAATACGCCGGACAACATCCAATGGTTCGACGCGCTCGCCTACGTCTACCAGATCTCGCCGAACTCCTCACTCGCGCTCGGCGTTCGCCGTGTTATCGGCCGTCCGCCGGTTCCGAACGGCGGCGGAAACTGCGACGGCACTTGCTCGAATATCTCCGCTGCGTACCATTTGCGGTTGAAACGCGAGGAACTTTACTTTGCGTACGGTGACCCGAATGCGCTCCTCACCGTGCCCGAAGCACTCGTGAAACTCATCTTCTACGCCGGCGCAGAGAAAGGCGTATAGGACTTCCGAGCGTCAGAATCGCAGCCTGAGGTACTGGGAGCCATGAGCCGTATCTGCTTTGCTAAATTATAGGCGTTCGGTAAGTCGCTATCACCATAGACGAGCACCCGTCCGATGAGCAACACCGAAGTGCTCGGGGAGGATATCCGCTTTATCCCCGCTGGTAGGGAACCGTGCCAACCAGGCCCTGTGATGAGGTAATCGCCGGCTTTAGTACCGGTTGTGCGTGTCCCGACGTAGGCAAAGTCAACGTCAGACGGGTCAGTTAATTGCACGCTGTAATAGCGACCAAAGAAGCGCGGCACATGCAAAGCCTGCGGTCCATTGCTGAGGTCCAACCAGCCCACGGTAAGGAGTGTGTCGTGGTTCACACCCACAGTCATCAAATTGGAACCTGAGGAAGATTGCGAGGAGAGGGGTTCTGCAAACAGCTTTTGGGGCTCCGTATAAAGCGTATTGATCGGCACCGGCCCCTCGCCAAACCCTTTATCGACGATCGCTCTTCTGAAGTGATTGATCACGATAAACGGCCAAAAGTACATGAAGAGGAACGTGCCGGCGACCCAAACCACAACCATGGCCGAACCGAAGGTAATGAGATGTCTGCGCTTTTTGAGCTGATTCATTTTTCAATGACCGGCGGTACGTTGTACTTGCCCTCGAGAATGCTTGGGCCGGGCAGATACACGCGCAACCAGAGTAGGAAAGCGCCCCTAGGTGAGGGCAGCCAATTCGATTCATGGCCTGCAGGAACGGCATTCTGGATGTAAATGTCCACGGAACCGTCGGCATTACGGACGAGACCAGAACGGTCGCTGACGCTGTAGCGGTTGAGCGCATTCGATACAAAGCGATTGTGCGCATCGCCCATGGTGAGCGACCAGAACGCCTTGTTCGGCGGCAGCCGTCCTGCCGGAAAGTGCATGACGTAGTCACGCTGACCAGAGAGCGTCTTGCCCGCGCCATCAACTCCCGCGGTCCAGTACACGGCCTCTTGCGGTACGTTGATCGGACCAGGGAACGCTCTGGCACACGCGCCTCTAAAGAAGATGCTGTTGCCAGGCTCACCGCATCCGTACATTGTCGTCCAGCCATTGACCTTCGTGACATACGCGCGCGTGAAAATGCCCGACGTGAAGAATGCTAGAACGAAGCCGACGATGACGCCCTGCACGATGTCCGACGCGATATTCCTGCGCCACTTTATTTTCACTTGTCGTCACTTAAACATTGCGGGCGCGCTCATGGTCACCAGTATATATCCGTAACGGATATAACGCAATGCTCGCCGGGCTGCTGGTCAGGCGGTCAGGCCGTCGCGAAGATAGGTCACAGCCGCGTTTGCCGGCGATTTCCGATCCATCCCGCGATGCACGCGAGTGTCGCCCCATAGCAAAACGCCCATAAGCTATGCGCCTGCGCACCGGCCTTTACAGCGCCGATAATGAAAAGAGCGAGCGCGCCGAAGCCGATCGCTCTTACGACACCCTTGAATGAGAAGACCCGCCACTGTTTGCCGAACCATCCGGCGAACCAGCCGAGTATGTAGCCGAGACAGAATAGCTCCACCCCATGCACGCGCGCAACGCCGCGGTGCCTGGTAAATACCAGCAGAATGGCTAGAACGGCGACGACGATAGCCGTCTGACCCCAAAGCGTTTTGATGAATTGAGACCGAAGACTGTAGAGAAGATCTTTTCCGATGAACAGCCAGAGCTCGCTCCTCGATGGTAGTGTCCGTTCGAAGTCTTCGAAGTTCTGCAACAGTTCGGCGCGATGCTGCTGCAAATATGGCTGCGGATAAAGCGTTAGCAGCAAGCTATAGACGGTGAGTGAACGAGAGGGTCCGCAGGGCTCCTCTTGTGCCATAAGACTATGTTGGCCGCAGTTGGCGGCGCGCTGTGGCGGCGACAGCGGAGAGGCGGTCACTTTCCGCCCTCAGCGAAGTCTTTCCGAGCGCTGTAAGTTTGTAGTAGATTCTGCGGGGATCCCTCGTGTTGCTCTGCACGACCAAGCCCGCCTCGATCATGCGGTCGAGCGATCCGTAGAGCGTTCCGGGGCCCATTTTTACGGCGCCTCGAGAATCCATGGCAACCTGCCGCATGATGTCATAGCCATGTCGCTCGCGGTCGTACAAGGCGAGTAAGATATGGAAGACTGCAGGCGTGAGCGGACCTGCAGGTGTCAATTTGCTCATGTCCGCGTGCTATATCCGTGCCGGATATGGTCAATTTCCTGCCGAACCCGTGCAGTAGGCGAGGGACTAACCTAGGTTCTTGCATCGCCCAGCAGCGTGCATCCGCCGGACGAGCCGTTCGGCGCTTCGAACGTGTATGCGCCTCCGCCTTGCGGCCGGATTGTTGTAACGGTTTGTCCGGAAATCATCCATCTCCATGACCCGCCTACGTCGTCGACCGCCGTTTCGACAGCGGGATTTCCCTCTTTGGACATGGTTAATCGTATGTAGCGTCGATGCGACGGTTCGAAACCAATCGCTGAAAACTCGGAAACGCGTCGATTCAGATCGTACATGCGCTCGATGATGAATTGACCATCGGACGTTGCAGCGGTATCGTCCTCATATCCAAGCGGCGGCGACTGCGGCTGCGGATGGTAGATACAGCGATGGAACCCGCCTATTGCCTTATACAGCGCGGATAACTGCGGCCGCAGCGTTGCACCACTCCATGCGAAGCGCTGTTCCGGCGTGAGAGACTTCATGCGCTGCAGAAAGAGAGTCACGTCGTTGAGTTGGTTTTGCGATAGTGTGCCGGCGAAAGCCGGCATGCCGGTGAACCGTATGCCGTGACGAATCACCCAGGCTGTGTAACCGTATGGAACGTCCTCCATTCCATCCTTGGCAAACTGCGGCGGAGCTTGATACAAACCGCGAGCAACCGCCGCCTCCGGTGACGCCGTCGGTCCACCGTGACAGATCTGACAATTGGCCCGGTAAATCCGTATGCCGCGAAGGAGTGCGAAACTACCCGATACCGGATTCTTTTTGTGATGCTCTATTTGCCGCTCAACGCCCGCGATCAGGGCCGTGCGCGCAACCCAGCGCTCCAGCTTAGGCGGCGTCGCGTCTGCGTTTATCGGTAGCGCGCCGTTCACCACAAGAAGCCAAGCGACGAGCGCCTCGGCCGTCACGGTAGCTGCGACGCCAGCCGCGAAAACCGCCACCATCCTCATGAGCCCTGCTTTCTCTGAGGCCGCATCTTCGCATTTTCAAATTTGTGCCTCCTCCGAGCGGCATTAGCCGCATCGTGCCGAACGAACGCCAGATGTTCGAACGTTCGCGTGCATTGCGCATTCGCGACTTTGGATGCGGCGAGCTCTTAACGGTGGCGGCCGCAGGCGCCGTTTCCCTTCACTACTATGCGCGGGATTCGACGCACCGCGACACAAACGTCGAGCACGAATATCCTTCGCACTCGCTCGTCTTTACGGACAGCGGCGCCTGGGAATATCATGGAGCGCAGCCGCAAGAAACCGTGGATAATGGTATCATCGTCGCCGGTGAAGGACGAGCACAATACGTGTGCTCGCATCCTCGAGGGTTCTCGGCGAAGTGCTTCATTGTCGCAATTGCAAATGATGTTTTTGATGAAGATAAACGCGTTTTTTGCAAATCGACGCTACGGCTCACCCCCGAGATGCTCTTTCACCGCCGGGTTATCATGCGCTCAATAGAGGAACCCGAAAGACTCGAAAGTATCGCGTTCTCGCTTTATGACTTCGTCGCACGCATTGGATCCCGCTCGAGTAAAATACCGTCGAACGATATTCGCATGGCGTATGCGAAGCGCGTCATCGAAGACGTTTCGAGCGAGCACGTTTCCGTTTCGGATATTGCAAAGTTGCTTCAGCTTTCGCGCTTCTCGTTTAGCCGGCGCTTTTTGACTCATTCGGGAATGACTCCGCACGCGTATATGACTTCCGTCCGCATAGCGCGCGCGAAGCATCAATTGCAGAAATCCTCTCGGACGATCAATGAAATTGCTGCGGCAAGCGGATTTTCTAGTTTCGCGCATTTTTCGAGCGCTTTTCACCGCATCGTCGGAACTACACCCAGCGACTACCGGCGGGTAGCCGGGCAATCAGGGACGTCTCAGAAATATCAAGTAGATAATTACGAAGGCGAGGACAATGCTCACATTCGCGATCAGCCGGGCCAATAACCGGTTTCTCAAGAATGCGACGTCTACACCGACTATGGCGCCTATCATCGCCAGCAACCAAAGCGTCAAAGCTAACGTGTGGTTCATGAGCGTCAGAGGCCCGCGACGCGAGCGCTGGCAAGCCGTGCCGCATACTGCGTGACGATGTTCGCATGCCCTATTGTCCGTGCGGCTGCCGCCAAGTGCAAGGAGTTCCCCTCGTTCGATATTCCGCACGCCAAGCCGATCCGTCCAGCCTTCATGAACGCGCGTCGCTGAAGTTCCATCGGTTCCTCACGGTGACCAGTATATATCCGTGACGGATATAATGCAAGCTCGGTGTTACCGAATTTGAGCAAGCGCAGCGGTGAGATAGACTAAATCTGCCGTGGTCGACATGACGGGCTCGTTCGTGGAGTAGTCCCAGAAGTCGTCATGATAGACGGCGAACCCCGTGTTGAATTTCGCGTACGGGTCCGGCCGTTCGAGTTTGATGCCCTTGAGTTCTTCGAACACTGTGCGGTAAACCGGGCCGTCGACCACTGCGCCGCGCAGAACGATGCCGTAGCGGCGATTCTCTATCGATTGCGGATGCCGCGGATAGGGTCCGTTCGGCGGCACGCCGATGACGAACGACGTTCCCCAAAGGTTCTCGCCGAACAGCCAACTGCGCGCGGCATCTTCATACGGTTCGAACGTGCGATCGCCGCTCATGCGACGGTACAGATACGCTTGCGTCGCGTAGGCGATTGCCAAATCGTTCGATACCCAAATGAACGGAAAGCCGATGCGAAACGGATTTTGCGCGCGAGCCGCGACGCGTTCGAGCCCCTCGCGATAATAGCGAATCATACGCGCTTTTGTTGCGCGATCGCCGAGACGCCAAAGTTCGTAATGCCCGGCGTTGAGGAACGGATACCACTGGTAATGCTCGGCGACATCGGCGCCCATCCAAGGCTTTACCGGCTGCATCGCCGCGTACGCCACTGCTTCATGCAAATAGCGACGCTGCTTCGTGAGTGAGTACAGCTCCGCAGCAGCGAGTTCCATGTCGTCCGCATAATCCGCTTCCGCATAGTAGTAAGGCGTAGTCGCCGGAGCGGTTTGGCACACGCCGGGATGCATTTGCCCGAGCTGATACGCCTGCCGCGCCTTGCGTGCGAGCAATTGTGCAAATGCGGGCGCGCGCCGCGCGTAGATCTGTGCGCCCAAGGCAAATGCCGACGCGAACTTTCCCGCGGTCGAAGCGATGCCCGTGGACTGGTTTTTGTACTTGAAGAGGCCTTGCGGACGCCCGGTGCACGGATAAATCGGCCGCGCGCCGCCCTTGCCCCAGCCATAATCACTGTCGTCGTCGGTGAAGACGTGAAACGTGCGGTGATCGCGATCGTCGCCGAGCTGATTGAACATGAGACCCGGTTGCGGATACATCTTCACGAGCCAGTCCAAGCCGTGCCGAATCTCCGAGAGCACGTCATCGCCGCCGTTTGCAAATGCGCGCGGATAATCGCGATACGCGAGCATCATGTTGAACGTCGCGGTCGCCGACGTGTCGACGTACTGCAGTTCGTCCGCCGCGTCTGCCCAGCCCCCGCGCACGTCGTAGTACTTTCCGTTCTCGACGTCGATGCCGTCGTGCTGGTGCACGTATGCGTGAAAGAGCGGATTGTAGCCGGAACGTTCGTCGCGCATGAAGTTCAGCAGCGTGTCCGCCACGCCATCGTATGCTCGCGTGGAAATGGTGAACGCAGGCGAAACGATGCCGTCGGCAACGATGCGATACGCGCCCGCGCGTTCATAGCGTGAAAAGTCCAGGCGGTATGTCGATATGCAAGGCCCGTACGGACCTTCAGGCCGGGCAATGCCGCGAAAGCGCGCGCGTCCGTCGGTCGTCACGAGTAAGAAACGCGCGAAATTGCGGGGCTGCAGCGAGCAGAGCACCGCGACTTTCCGCCGCGCGGGCGTGTAGCCGAGCAGGTTCACGCGAATGACGCTGAGCGCATCGTTCTTCGGATAGAGCGTCCATGCAGCGAGAAGCAATCCGGCGAGCATTTGTCAAAGTTTGTGGGCGATGCGGGCAAACACCTCGACGAGGGCGCTCATTGCCGCCGGGCTCGGATGGGGCCTTGACGCGTTCGATTTCTACCTGTACGTTTACGCGCTGCCGGCCATTCTGTTGACATTTCACAGCAGTAGAACGGCGGGCGGTTTGCTTGCGACGTACACGCTGGCTTCCAGCGCGATCGGCGGCCTAGCGATGGGAATGCTCGCGGACCGCATCGGCCGCGCAAAGACGCTGATGATCTCGATCGCGTGGTTCGCCATGTTCACGTGTTTGAGCGGCCTCGCGCAATCGTACACGCAGCTCGCGGTCTTTCGCGCACTCGAAGGTTTCGGCTTCGGCGGCGAATGGGCCGTGGGTTCGGTGCTCGTGGCGGAATGGTCCGGCGCGCAGCAGCGCGGACGCAATTTGGGATGGGTGCAGAGTTCCTGGGCCGTCGGCTGGCTTCTCGCGAACGCGGCGTTTCAAATCGTCGCGGCGACGGCGCCACCGCACCTGGTTTGGCG
>DATGJX010000271.1:0-21389 GCA_035294905.1 Vulcanimicrobiaceae bacterium
GTCCGCCGGTTCTTGCGTGGTGCTCGAAATCGTGACGTTTTGAAGCGGCGCGACGACTCCGGACAACGTCATCGTGGGCCGCAAGCTGCCTTGAACGGCCGCGGCGGTTCTGGGCGGCGGCGGGGTCGCAGGCGAATCGGACTTCGAACCGTGCGCGCACGCACAAAGGCAACCAGCCTGCATGAAAAATGCGGCGAACGTTCGTGCTAGTGAACCATATTTGTCTGCCACACTCGTCCTCCGGCGGACGTCTTTGTGGTAGCGTACCTTAGGGGTGCGGGGCTGCGTGAGAGCCGATACGCCCTAGGCGAACTCGATGAAGCGTGCGAGACCTTGCTCGCTCGCTGCTAGAGCGACCATTCGTATGCGTTCCAGGACGCGGTGACGCCGTTAGGCCGGAAGTTCTGCACGTTCGTGGAGAGTGCGTAGCGTAAACGCTGATAGTATTGGAACGCGGCCGGTGCATCGCTCGCGAGCAGCGCCTGCGTCTTTGCGTAGTCGCTCTTGCGGCGCGTTCGGTCGACGTGCGTGAGCGCATCGCGTTCGGCGGCGTCGAACTGCGGGTTGCAGTAGTGCGCGACGTTGTTCCCGGCCGGAGGCGCCGCATCGCACATCCAGCCGTCCGAATCGTCAGGGTCCGCGCCCGCGACCCAGAGATACTCGGCAAGATCGAATTTGCCGCCGTCCAAAATGCCGCCCAGCGCTTGCGTCGCGTAGAGCATCGTATAGGTATAATCCTTCACGCTGACGTCAACGCCGATTTTGCGCAAGTCGGATTGGATTTGCACGCCCATTTGCCGCGCCGTCGCGTTTCCTTGACCGTACACGAGTTGAAGCGAGAGCGCGCGTCCGTTCTTGCGCCGGATGCCGCCCGGTCCAACGAGCCATCCCGCACTGTCGAGCATCGCACGCGCCTTTGCCGGATCGTACGGATAGCGGGTCACGTTCCCGTCATACGCCCAGTAAAAATCCGCGAGATCTGCGGTTGCAGGCACGCCGCTTCCATAAAGCAGCGTGTCGATGATGCGCTTTTCATCGATGCCGTACGAGAGCGCGCGCCGCACGCGGACGTCATCGAGCGGCGGATGCGTCAAATTGAATTGGATCGCCGAATACACCGGTCCGGGCACGAGCATCGTCGTTACGCCCGGCGCCGGGCGCTCGCGCAGATTGCTGAGGTTCGCCGTCGCGACGTCCGGGACGAGATCGAGATTGTGCGCGCGCAGTTCGGCTTCCGCGGTGTTTGAATCCGGCACGATGTATACGGTGATCGCGCGCAATTTCGGTTTTCCGAGAAAATAGTACGGGTTGGCGACGTACTCGATGCGATCGCCGTGAATCCAGCGGGTCACTTTGAACGGTCCCGTACCTATCGGCAGCTGGTTGAACGGGACTTGGTTGATGTTCTTGTACCGCGCGAGCAGATGCCTGGGAATGACGCGATATGGATCGTCGCTCTCGCCGAACACGGTATCCACGAACGGTGCGAACGGGCGCTTCAAATGGAAGACGACGGTGTACGGATCCGGCGTATCGACGGACTGCACCTGGTCGTACCCGCGCCGCTCCACGACGTTGTTGTCGGGATTCATCACCGCTTGCCACGAAAACTTGACGTCGGCGCTCGTGAAGGGCGCGCCGTCTTGCCACTTCACGTTGCGGCGAAGATGATAGGTGATCGTCAGCCCGTCCTTGCTGATGCCGCCGTTTTCGAGTGTGGGAACCGCGGCCGCTAAGTCGGGCACGTCGCGTCCGTGATTGTCGATCGTCACGAGCATGCTGAAGGCCAAAGCGGCGATGAAATCTTCCGCCGTGTTGGATGCGAGCAACGGATTGAGGGAGTTTGGCTCCGCCCAGAGGCCCACACGGAGTACGCCGTTCGAAGGGGGCGCGGCGCCGGGTGCGCCGCTCTTGCTGCACCCGCTGCAGAGCACCGCGAGCGCAGCAATAAGGAGCGCTCCCTTCGACAGGCTCAGGGTGAGAGTGCGCACCGGAACTTCGCGTACATATATGGGTAGTCGGCGTAAAACCAGTTGCGGAAGCTCGGACGAATCAGTTCGCGCGCGGTGACCGGCGATGCGCCTTTGATTACGAAATGCTTGCCGTCGAAGAAATCCGCGCTGTATTGCGGATAACTGGCCATCGGTTCGAAACCCGGGAACGGCCCGAACGTCGTGCTCGTCCATTCCCATCCGTTGCCGACGAGATCGCAAATGTCCCACGCACTGGCGCCCGCAGGATGGGCGTCCACCGGTTCCGGATCGAAGCGCTGAAAATCAAAGTTGCCGTGCATCGGCATCGGTGGTTCATCCCCCCAAGGATGCACGCGCTGCAGCCCGTCGGGCGTTCCGAACGCCGCGCGGTGGTACTCGGCTTCGGTCATCAGACGCATGTTTTTCCATTGGGCGTATGCGCGTGCCTGTTCGCATGTCACGTATGCCGGCCAGGAAAGCGGAATCGGAAGATCTTCGAAGACGCCGCGCAGACGGAGCTCGCCTTCGTGTTTCACCCAAAACGGGGGCAGCGGCGCACCGTATTGCACGAACTCCAGGTAATCCCCGTTGGTGACCGGATAGTGCTGCACGGCAAACGCAGGCACGTGCACGTCGTGGGCCTCGAATTCGTTGTCCCAGCCGAACCTCACTGCATTGCGGTCGGCGCCGACCCTCGCCGTGCCGGCCGGAACGGTGACGAGATCGTTCACCGGCGCCGGCGTGTCGTGATGCGTTTGCGCAATTCGTCCTTTGCGATCGCTGTCCAATCGATGCAGGATGTAGACGAGCGTTTCGTGATGCATCTGCTCGTGTTCGAGCGCAGTGAACACCGCTTGTCCACGCACCAGCCGCGGCGTGCCGGCGTCAACGAGCTGCGCGTTCGCGAGCGCCTCGAGCACGCGATCGTCGCAGATTCGTCCGAACGCCTCGATTTCATCGCGTGCAGGCCAATCGGTGCGTTCGTGCGCGCGCGCCGTTTGCGTGTTCGCGGGGTCGATGCCGCGCTCGAACAAACGCTCCAGACGCTCGTCGATGGGTTGCTGCAACAGTGCGCGTTCATTGATGGTCAGAAAACTGAACGCGGGAATATGTCCTTCGTAAAATGCGAACGGATGGCGCAATGGAATCGGCCGCGTGTAGTACGCGTCGGGATCGACGAGTGCGAAGAGCTGCGCGGAGCGCTCGCGGTTGCGCAGATACCAAGCCGAAAGGCCCTCGCGGTCGAGGGCGGTGCTCACAGGGGCGGCCGTCATGGGGCCTGCTTACCCAGTTTTAGGCAACTCCTCGCCAGGAAGCCAGCAGTGATTCGATGTCCGCGGCGTCGACCGGTGCGGAAAACAGATACCCCTGAACGCGGTCGCATCCGTGAGCGCGCAGGAATTCGAACTGCTGCCGGTTCTCGACGCCTTCGGCGACCACCACCAATCCCAGGCTATGCCCCATGGCGATGATCGCCTTGACGATCGTTTCGTCGCTTGGTTCGGTTCCGATGCCCGCCACGAAGGACCGGTCGATCTTCAGATGGTCGACGTCGAAGCGCCGCAGATAGCTCAGCGAGGAATGCCCCGTCCCGAAGTCGTCGACCGCGATCGTGGCGCCTATGCGCTTGAGCTGCCCCACGGTCTCGATGCTGTGCGCGACGTCGGAAAGCGCCATGCTCTCGGTGATCTCGATCTCGATGCGTGACGGATCGAAACCCGCTTGGGTGATGAGTTCGAGCAGCCGATCGCATAGGTTCGGGTGATGAAACTGGCGCGCGGAGATGTTCACCGCGAGCGCGAGCGGCGCGTTGTGCGGCCACTGCAGCACTTGCGCTGCGCCGTGCGCGACGACCCACTCGCCGAGCTTCATGATGAGGCCGCTCGCTTCCGCGACCGGGATGAAGTCGTCCGGATACACGAGGCCGCGCTGCGGATGATTCCAGCGCACGAGCGCTTCGAGCGAGACGATCTGCTGCGATTTGACGTCGACGATCGGCTGGTAGTGCAGCACGAACTGGTCGCGTTCGATGGCTCGGCGCAGATGCTTTTCTTCGGTCAACCGGGTGTGCAGCGGCGCTTCGAAGGCGCTATGGTAAAACAAGTATCCGTTGCCGCCCTGATCTTTCATGCGGTACATGGCGATGTCGGCATGCTTGATGAGCGATTGGTCGTCGCGCCCGTCTTCAGGTGACATCGCGACGCCGATACTCGTCGCAATGAATTGCTCGTAGCCTTCGATGCGGAACGGTTCTTCGATTGCGCGCAGCAGTTCTGCTGCGGCAAGTTCGACGCTCTCGCGGCTTTCGACGTCGCGCAGCAACACGATGAATTGGTCGCCGCCCATGCGCGCGACGACGTCCGCTTCACCGACGCTGTGCGCGAGACGGTGCGCGACCATTTGCAGAAAACGGTCGCCCATCGCGTGGCCCAGGGTGTCGTTGATGTCCTTGAAGCGATCCAAGTCGAAGTACAGGATCGCCAGCGGGCGAGCATGACCACGTTGATCGAGAATCGCGTCGCGAACGCGTTCTTGGAACGCAAGCCGGTTCGGAAGTCCGGTCAGCGCGTCGTAGTACGCCAGCGTGCGAAGGTGGGTGCGGCTGCGCCGGCGCTCGAGCGCGCTTGCCACCAGCGCAGCCATCAGTGCCGTCGTGTCGAGGTCGATCTCTTCAAACGCGTGATCGCGCGTCGTGCGCGAGAAGAAGAGCAGCACGCCGTGCAGCGTCCCCCCAACCAGGAGGCGCGATCCGATCCACGTCCCATATCCCAGTTCGCCCGGCTCGCCGACGTGCACCGAAACCGGATCGCGCTGCGTGAGCACGGCTTTTGCGAGCTCGATCGCGCGTTCGTCGTTTCCGGCAAAAAGCTCCAGTGAATCGTAGCGCATGTCCACGTGCAGGCCGTCGGTGGAATCGACGATTGCGCCGCTCTCGAGCCCGAGCAAGCGGCAGCCCGTCTGCAGCGTCGACATGACGTGCGCGTCCGTGTATTCGGGAATCGTCGCAAGCACGTAGAGATCGCGCATGCGCTGCGCCTGCACCTCGAGTTTGCGGTGGACCACCTTTCGGTCGGTGATGTCTTTGAAAGCACAGTAGACGCCGACCACCAAGCCCTGCGCGTACTTCGGAAACATCGCGACGTCTAGGTGTAGTTCGCTGCCGTCGCCGCGGGTCGACTGAATCTCGTAATGGACGGTCTCTCCGTCAAGCGCGCGCCGGAAGAAACTCCATGCGCGCTCCACTTCGAGGCCGTGTAGAAAAACCCGAAAGTTCTGGCCCAGGATTTCCTCTCGCGGGCGACGCGCCATCGCGACGGCTTGCTCGTTCAAATCCAGAGCAGCGCCGTCGGTGGCGAGCAGGCACATGCCGTCGGGGTTGTTTGCGAAGAGTGATTTGAAGTCGTGCTCGAGATCGATGATCTCTTCGCGCTGCGCGGCTACGGTGCGTTCCGCGCGCATCCGCTCCGTGATATTCTCCAGCAGCCCGTAAGCGCCGACGATCTTGTGTTCCGCGAGCATCGGCAGCACCGTCGCCTCATACTGGATGATGCGGCCGTCCGCGGAATAAGCGTCGATTGGAAAAGAGACCGTTTCGCCCTTGAGCGCTTGCGTGACGTATCGCCGAAGCGTGTCGCGCTGACTCGGTGGAACGAACTCGCCGACGTTGTGACCGCGAATCTCTTCTAAATCGTAACCTCCGACGCGAAGGCCGGCGGGGTTCATGTCGATGATGCGCTGTTGCATGTCCACCGCGAGCACGACGGCGGGATTGTGTTCGAACAGCAGCTGAAAGCGCAGCCGCTCCTGACCCAGTTCATCTGTCGTTCGCGTGAGCGGCGTGATGTTTTCCAGCAGCGAATAGACGCCGACGACGTTTTCTTCCGAATACATCGGCACGTCGATGGCCTCGAAAACGAGATCGCGCCCGTCGGCCGCAACGGCGTGGACACGATGACGCGCGATCTGTCCGCGAAGAGCCTGTTCGAATGCCTCTACGACTGAGGGTTCTTGCGTGTTTTGCAGGAACTCGCCAAGCTTGCGGCCGACGACTGCCTCACGCGACTCGAAACCTGAAACGTCGATCGCAGCGGGGTTGACGTCGATGATATTGCGCTGCGCGTCAAAGGCCACGATTGGCGTCGGCAGCTGTTCGAACAGCGTACGGAATTCACGCTGAACGCGCGTGAGCGCCTCCGCCTGCTGGTTCAGTTGCTGCTGCGCGAGATGCTCGCGGGTCATGTTTTGATACAGCGCATAGACGCCGGCCGACCGGCCGCCCTCCGTGCGCGGAATGAACGTGACTTCGAAGTGCTGCCAAAGTCCGTCGGCGCTTTGCAACTCCGCGGGAGCGTGAGTGATTTGACCGCGTAATGCCAAGGTGAAGGATGCGCGCAGTGCTTCGAGATGCTCTTCTCGCGTGTGGCAGCCCAGGGGCTGACCGATGAAATGCTCCTGGGGATAACCGCTTTGCTCGACCCCGGCGGCATTGACGGCAACGACCAAACCGTTCGCATCGTATATGGCTGCAGCAATTGGATTACGATCGAACAGCGAGCGAAACCGCTGCTCCGCCTCTTGGCGCCACGACGCATCTTGCAGCACGATGAACAGATGCACCGTTGCCACCGCATCGACGACGGGCACACTCGTAGCCTCGGTCAAGATGGTCGTCCCGTCTTTGCGCGTGACCGTTACGTCGCGTTGCAACGTTTTCTCCACGGCGGCGGCTTCGAATGCATCTTCGATGAACGCTCGCAGCGGCGCGTGCGCCACGGAGCGAATGTCGCTGCCCACGACCTCAGTCTTGGTATAACCGCTTAACAGCGTGCACGCGGGGTTGCACGCGATGACCCGATGGTCGCGGTCGATCGCCATGATCGCGCTGGGTGAGGCGCTGAAAAGCGACTCGAACGCTCGAGCGTCAGTGAGCCAAGTACTCATACAGCCCGTGGACGCCACCCTCGCGTCCGAAGCCGGATTCCCGGTATCCACCGAAGGGCGAACTGGGATCGAACTGGTTAAACGTGTTGCACCAGACGACACCCGCGCGCATATGCTGTGCAATGTACATGTTCTTGCTTCCCTTGTCCGTCCAAATCCCGGCAGAAAGGCCGTACGGCGTGTTGTTCGCCTTTTCGATCGCTTCGTCCGGCGTGCGGAAGGTCAAAATTGAAAGCACCGGGCCGAAGATCTCTTCGCGCGCAATCCGGTGCGACTGCTGCACGCCGGTGAAGAACGATGCCGGGAAGTAATAGCCGCGTTCGGGCAGCGCGCAGGATTGTTGTACCAGAATTGCGCCCTGCTCGATACCGCTGCGCACCAGCTCTTCGATTTTGTCCAGTTGTGCCTGCGAGTTGATCGCGCCGATGTCCGTGTTCTTGTCGAGCGGATCGCCCAAACGCAGCGTTTGGAGCCGCTCCGTGAGGTGCACGACGATCTCGTCGTGCATCGACTCCTCGACCAATAGGCGCGAGCCGGCGCAGCACACGTGACCTTGATTGAAGTAGATGCCGTTGACGATACCTTCGACGGCTTGATCGATGGGCGCATCGGCGAAAACGATGTGCGCCGCCTTGCCGCCCAGTTCCAGCGTGAGGCGCTTTCCGGTTCCCGCAAGTGCGCGCTGGATCGCCTTACCGACCTCGGTCGACCCGGTAAACGCAATTTTGTCGACGTCCGCGTTTTCTACCAGCGCGGCGCCCGTTGCGCCATCGCCCGTAACGACATTGACCACGCCCGGCGGCAGATCGGCTTCTTGAACGATCTGCGCGAGCGCAAGCGCGGTTAGCGGCGTGGTTTCGGCGGGTTTGAGGACGACCGTGTTGCCGCAGGCGAGCGCGGGAGCGAGCTTCCAAGCCGCCATGAGCAGCGGGAAGTTCCATGGCACGATCTGCCCCGCCACGCCGAGCGGCCGCGCCTGCCGGCCGGCGCGCATCGCCCACTCCAGCTTGTCGGCCCAGCCCGCATAGTAGAAGAAGTGCGCAGCTGCAGTGGGGATGTCGAAGTCACGCGATTCTTTGATCGGTTTGCCGCCGTCCAGCGTTTCGAGGACGGCGAGTTCGCGCGAACGCTCCGTGATTGCGCGCGCGATGCGGTAGATGTATTTGGCGCGATCCGCCGGACGCATCCGGCGCCAGTATTTCTCGTAGGCTTTGCGTGCGGCGCGCACCGCGCGATCGACGTCCTCGGCTCCGGCGTACGCGACTCGCGCCAGGAGTTGCTCGTTCGCGGGGTTGACCGTGTCGAAGGAACGGCCGCTCCTGGGTTTGACGAATTCTCCGCCGACGAAAAGCCCGTACTCATCGCGAATTTCGGCCTTCGTCGTTTCCGGCGCCGGAGCATAGTCGAATATACCGGTCATGGCTTAGTCTTTCGGAAAATAATCGACCCCGGCGTAGTGGCCGGTCAGTTCTTTTTCGTACTGCATGAGCAAATCGTCGAGCAGCGAGCTGGCACCGATGCGGAAGAGATCGGGCGTGAGCCATCCTTCACCGAGCGTTTCCTTCACGATTACCAAATACGTCATCGCTTGTTTGGTGGTGCGAACGCCGCCGGCAACTTTCAGTCCCGCGCGGCGCCCCGTGCGTCTGGCGTACTCTCGGATCGCTTCGCACATCGCCACGGCGACGGGAAACGTGGCGTTCGTGCCGGCCTTGCCCGTCGAGGTCTTGATGATGTCGGCCCCCGCCTCGAGCGCCAGGTCGCTCGCGCGGCGCACGTTGTCGTAGCTGCCGAGTTCGCCCGTTTCGAGAATCACCTTTACATGGATGGGGCCGCAGAGTGCCTTGACCGCGACGATCTCGTCGAACACTTGCCGATACTCGCCGGCAAGAAATGCGCCGCGGTCGATCACCATGTCGATCTCGTCGGCGCCCGCCTCAATCGCGGCGCGCGCGTCCGCGAGGCGCACATCCAATGAGGAAAGACCGCTCGGAAACGCGGTTGCGACGGACGCGACCTTGATCGACGTCCCGCGCAGTGCGTCTTTTGCCACACCGACCAGACTCGGATAGACGCAAACCGCCGCAACGCTCGGAACATCCGGCAGCTGCGGTGCGGGATCGATCGCTTTCGCGCACAGCGAGCGCACGCGGCCTTCCGAATCCTTGCCTTCGAGCGTCGTCAAATCCATGCACGAAATGGCAAGGCGAATGCCCGCAACCTTCGCGCTGGTTTTGATGGAACGCTTCGCAAGCGCGCCGGCGCGCGCTTCGAGCATGACGGCGTCAACGGTAGCAGTCATTTTGCGTTACAGCGTGCCTCGGCGCTCCTGCTCCTTTTCGATGGAAACGAATAGCGCCTTGAAGTTGCCTTTGCCGAAGCTCAGCGAGCCCTTGCGCTGGATAATTTCAAAGAACACCGTCGGGCGATCTTGCAGCGGCTTGGTGAAGATCTGCAGCATGTACCCGAGATCGTCGCGGTCGACGAGAATGCGCAGGTCACGCAAAATCTGCATCGCCTCGTCGATGTGTCCGACGCGCGCCTCGAGGTCGTCATAGTAGGAGTCCGGCGTATCCAAGAACTCCACGCCGTTGGCTTTGAGCGCGCGTATCGTCGAGATGATGTCGTCGGTGCGGATTGCGATGTGCTGCACGCCCGGTCCGTTGTAAAAATCCAAATACTCTTCGATCTGCGATTTCTTTTTGCCGGTGGCCGGCTCGTTTATTGGGAACTTCACGCGGTGCTCGGCATCCGTCATCACCTTGGATTTGAGCGCCGTGTATTCGGTTGAAATGTCTTTGTCGTCGAACGAAATGAGCTGCGAGAATCCGAAGACTTTCGCGTAGAAATCTCCCCACGGGTCCATCTCGCCCCAGCCCACATTTCCGACGCAATGATCGATGAATAGCAAGCCGGGTTTTTGCACGTGCGCGTACGTCTTGGGCGCATGCACGAATCCGGGCATGAAGGCACCGTTGTAGCCGTCGCGCTGCACGAACGTGTGCACCGTGTCGCCGTAGGTGGCGATGGTTGCCGTAATGACGCACCCGTGTTCGTCGCGCGTTTCGGTGGGTTGCGCCACCGCCTTCGCACCGCCGGCCAATGCGCGCTCGTAGGCAGCCTTCGCATCGTGCACGACGATCGCGATGTCCTTCACGCCGTCCCCGTGCGCGGCGACGTGCCGCGTAATGTCATCGTCTCCGCGCAGGCTGGACGTGAGCACGAAACGCAGTTTGTTTTGGACGAGCACGTATGATGCGCGGTCCTTGACGCCCGTTTCCGGACCGGCGTATGCAACTTGATCGAATCCGAACGCGGTGCAGTAATAATGCGCGGCCTGCTTTGCGTTGCCGACGTAAAACTCGACGTAGTCCCAATCGATCTTCGCCAGCGGGTTGGTCTGGATGGTCGACGTGCTCATGGGAGGTTGGTTAGCGCCATGACCGAAGGCGCCCTGTATGACCACGTCCGCGACCGCCACGGCCGCAGCCCGAGCCGCGTTCACGCAGCTCGTTGATTATGCCGGACTCTTTCCACCCGCCAAGCTCGAGATGGCGCCTTCGCTTGCGGAATATGTCTGGGCGCGGGAAGGTCCGTTCGCATGGATGCTGGGCCGATTCATCGTGCCGGCATCGCGCATTTCGGAGTTGCTCGCGGCGTTGCAGCCGGGTGCCCCCGTGCCGCTGAGCGTTATCGTCGATGCCGGCGCCGATCCACGTGCCTGGCTCGCGCGCGCGCAGCAAACGCTCGCAGTGCTTGCGGCGTTGCGTGAGAGTGAACCGCGAGTGCGTGTGGAGGCGCTGGAGGTCGCGCTGCCCCCGCTCAGTGCGCGACGCGAAACGTACGACGCGTCGATCGGTCAATTCGCTGCTGCGCGCAAGCAAGCGGGCCTAGATGCATTATCCAGCTACGTGGAAATTCCGCACGACGATCGATGGAAGGGCGAACTCGAAGGCGCGCTCTTTGCGCTCTCTCGTCACGGCTTGCGCGCGAAACTTCGGTGCGGCGGCGTCGTCGCCGAAGCATTTCCGAGCGCAAGCGACGTAGCGGTTTTCATCTGCGCGGCAATTCAGCAACATCGCCTGCCGTTCAAAGCGACGGCCGGTCTGCACCACCCTATCCGTCATCTCGACCACGAGAGCGGCGCGACGATGCACGGATTTCTCAATCTGCTTGCGGCCGCCGCGTTCGCGCTCAAAGGGATGCCGCCGCACGACGTGCTCGGCGTCGTTTCATGCGAAGATCCGCATCATTTCCGGATCACCGAGAACGGGATGGAGTGGGAGCGAGAGCAGGTGAGCGTCGACGAATTGCGCGCTGCCCGCGAGAACGGTTTCATCTCGTACGGCAGCTGCAGCTTTGCGGAGCCCACGTCCGACCTCCAGACTTTAGGTATTCTATAAACGATGCAAAGCGCTCGCTCTTGGGTGCACATAGCGCCCGATTCCGATTTTCCGTTCGAAAATTTGCCGTACGGCGTTTTTCGCGGCGCACGGGGTGAAGGGCATATCGGTGTCGCGATCGGCGATGCCGTGTTGGATTTGTACGAGGCTTCGCAAGCCGGTCTGTTTGAGGGTATTCTCTCGCGCGCCGTTCTGCAGGCGCCCTCGTTGAATCTGCTTCTGGCAGCCGGAAGAGGCGCGTGGACCGCGCTGCGCGAGCGCATCCGTGCCGCTCTCGAGGACGGTACTCGGCTGCTCGACGGCGTCAATCGTGACGCGCTGATCGCGCAACGCTCGGGCGTGCAGATGCTCATGCCGTTCGCCGTCGGCGACTACGTCGATTTTTATTCGTCAATCGAGCACGCGACGAATCTCGGGAAAATCTTCCGGCCCGACGGCGAGCCGCTGATGCCGAATTGGCGCTGGATTCCGATCGGCTATCACGGGCGTTCCAGCACGATCGTCGTGGACGGGACGCCGATTGTGCGTCCCAGCGGGCAACGAAAAGCACCGAACGAAAGCGTGCCCGCATTCGGCCCGTCGCGCCTGCTGGACATCGAGCTCGAGGTCGGTTTCGTCACCGGTCCCGGCAATCGGATGGGCGAGCCGATTGCCATCGACGCAGTGCACGATCATATCTTCGGTCTGGTGCTCGTGAACGATTGGAGCGCGCGCGATATTCAAGCGTGGGAGTATCAGCCGCTCGGGCCGTTCCTCGGCAAATCCTTCGCGACGTCGATCTCGCCGTGGGTCGTAACGCTCGACGCACTCGAACCGTATCGCGTAAACGGTCCGCAGCAAGACCCGCAGCCGCTGCCGTACCTGCGGACGGCGGAAGCTTGGAACTATGATGTCCAGCTGGGCGTCGAATTGCAAACGGCGAAAATGCGCGCGATCGGTGCCGAGGCAGAGGTTATTTCACGCACGAATTTCAAGTACATGTACTGGAACATGGCGCAGCAACTCGCGCACGCGACCGTGAACGGCACCGCGGTGCGCCCTGGGGACTTGTATGCGTCGGGCACGATCTCCGGTGCGGCTCCGGACAGCTACGGCAGTTTCATCGAACTGACCTGGCGCGGCACGAGACCGCTCAAGCTGAAATCCGGCGAAGAGCGCTCATTCTTGGAGGACGGTGATACGGTGACGATGCGCGGCGTTTGCGAAGCTCCGGGAAAGCCGCGCATCGGCTTGGGCAGCGTTAGCGGAACGATTCTGCCGTTTGCTTAGACGTGTGCGCGGCGCCGCTCAAGAATACAAAGGCGGCAATTGCCGATATCCATGCGAGAAGCGCGCACGCGAACATCGCATCGCGAAAACCGACGGAATATGCGAGGCCGGCGGCGTGTTCGGCGGCAGGCCTCGTGTGCGCGGGAATGCCGTTGTCCGGTGCGCGTCCGGTAAAAAGTGAGTTGCTTTCCAGCACGTGGCGTACCGCCGGCGGCAATGTGCGATCGGTGTGTTGTACCGCATGATGCGACGAAACGACGATGACGATTCCAAGGATGGCGATCGCGAGCAAGCCGGCGACGCGTGAAACCGCATTGTTGATTCCCGAGGCGCTGCCGGCATGCTGCGCCGGCGCTGAGTTCATTACCGTCGTCGTGAGCGGCGCTACAAACGTCGACGCACCGATTCCAAGCAGCACGATGGCCGGAAAGAACGTGACCCAATAGCTGCCGCCGACGCCGGTGAAACCGAAGGCAAGAAATCCGCAGCCCGCAACAAAAGCGCCGATGGTGAGCGGCATGCGTGCACCGATTCGCGCTACGAGCCCACCGGCCCAGCGCGAGGAGACGAACATCAGCAAGATCATGGGCAGAAGCGCTGCCCCTGCAGCGAGCGGCGAGTAATGCTGCACGTTGATGAGATTGAACGGAACGAAGAAGAATGCGGCGCCGAGCGCGGCGTAGAGCAGCAGCGTATAAACGTTTGACACGGTGAAGTCGCGCGATGTGAAAATTCCCAACGGGATCATCGGCTCGGTGCTGTGATGCTCGACGTACACGAAGAGCGCGAGAAGGGCCAGACCGGCAAGGACGATCGCTATCCCTGAAGGTTCGCCTCGCGCGTCTTGGAGCGCGATAAACCCGTACGTGAGCAGCCCGAGCGCTATGGTTGCAATTACCCCGCCGAGCCAATCCGTACCCTTGGCGTCCTCGTCGCGGCTCTCCGCGACGCATCGCTGGGTTATAACTACAATGATTATCGCGATTGGAACGTTGATCAAAAAGATCGCTCGCCAGCTGAATGTTTGAACGAGCCAGCCGCCCGCGAGCGGACCGATTGCCATCGTTGCAGCAAGGAACCCCGACCACGTGCCGATTGCTGCACCGCGCGCCCGCTCGTCGAATGATGCAGTAATGATTGCGAGACTCTCGGGAACCAAGAGCGCTCCACCCACGCCCTGAACGCAGCGTGCAATGATGAGCTCCGTAATGTTTTGCGAAAGCGCGCAGCCCAGCGATGCTGCGCCGAATATCAAAACGCCGAGTAAAAACATGCGCCGGCGGCCGAACCGATCGCCCAGCGATCCGCCGACCAGGATGAGCGCCGATACAAAGAGCGAGTACGCTTCTATGACCCATTGCGTTGCATCGGGGCCTGCGTGGAGGTCGCGTTGCAGCACCGGAAGAGCTACGGTAACCGCTGTTCCGTCGATTCCCGGCATCGCTGAACCGAGGATGGTCGCCGCGAGGATCCAGCCGCCCGTGGAAGCGCTTTGCGCCGGGCACCGAACGTTCGAGAAAGTGCGGTTATCGCACGGAGCTTTGATGAACAAGCGACGCGTTACTTACGAGCTTGGAGCGCGCTCCAGCTCCACGCGGTTCCATTTTCCGAGGTCTGCCGCCGCATCATACGTACTTTGCAGAAACGCGAGCAGCTCTTCGTCCGGATCGCCGGATTTGCGCACGGTTTCGTACGGCAAGACGAATTCGCGGAACTGTTTGTCGTAGTACCCGGAACTCGGCCTGACCTGTGCTTGCGCAAACCCTTGCGGTTCGGGGTAGGCATACGAATAGAAGCACGCATCGGCTGATGGTCCGCCTGGCCAAAAGCCGGCGCTGCTCACTTCGTGGGAGTAGGCGTCTTGCGTAACCCAGTCCGGCAAATTCGGAATTCCTCCCGGATGCGGCGGCGCGCGGCGACCGGAAAAACGAGTCACCGCGAGATCGGGCGCACCCCAAAACAGATGCACCGGGCTGACCTTGCCGATGAATCTTGCGCGAAAGAGTTTGAAGAGCCGATCGGCTTGCAGCAGAACGCGCCAGAAGCGATGCGCATACGTCCTATCATACGACGCGTGCGTGTAATCGAGGTCGAACGGGATCGCGTTCGCTACCTCGTTCGGCTCGGTCCGAATTGCGAGATCGACGCCGATCGACCGCAGCGACTCCATGACCTTCACGTAAAAGTGCGCGACCGGCATCGGTTCGAGCGCGAACGACGTCGTCTCACCGTCGCAATCCTGTAGAGACAGCACGTGATCGATAAAGTCGAAATCGATCTGAAACGTGCGCAGGTCTTTGTACGGCATAGGCGTGGTCGTAAGCCCGCGCGCCGTCACGTAGAGCGCAACCTCCCACCAGTGATTGAGGTGCGGCTCTTGCCGCATGCGAATCTTGCCGATGATTTGCAGCCACATGTGGAGCGTTTCGAGCGTGTCTTTCCACTCCGCGTACGGCAGCGCGGGCCAAATTTCGGCTTCGGCGGCAGTAGGTATCATCGTCCAATCTTAACAGCAACGTCGGCTGGAGAAGACCATCCTGGCGTCCGCTTGGACGTTTGCCTCAATCGTTCGCGCTGAACGTCACCCTGAAATAATAGGATCCTTGAACGTGCCTGCAGTTTCGGATCTCAGGTGAGTACGTTGAGTTGTCTGCCGCGATCAGAGCCGCGTAGTCAAGGTCGGCAATACCACTGGATTTCACCACGCTCGCGCGTCGCAAGGTTCCATTTGCATTTATCTGAACGAGTATGGCCGTCTGCGCAAGACCATGGACTTTGTCGCGTGCAGCATCGGGAAACTCGGGTTGTGCTTGCTCTACAGCTGAGGCGGGCATGTCGCAGACAGGGGCGGCTGCAGGTGTGACTGCCGCGTTGTTTGACGGATGCCGGGGACTGTGGCTCGCGCAAGCGGCAAGTGCTAGGAGAAGAACTACGCCTTTGCCGGTTCTTCTATCCATGAGCGGAAGTACGACGGATCTTCCACGCGCAGCGCCTGCTCGGCAAGCTGCAGCGGCTTGAACGTGTCGACCATGACCGCAATTTCGTCGGTCGACGTTTTGCCGAGGCTCGCTTCAACCGCGCCCGGCTGCGGGCCGTGCGGCGCACCGGCGGCGTGCAGCGTAATCGAACCTTCCTCGACGCCGCGACGGCTCATGAAGTTGCCGCTGACGTAATACAGCACTTCGTCGCAGTCGACGCTCGAGTGATTGTACGGAACGGGAATTGCAAGCGGGTGATAATCGAACAACCGCGGCACGAACGCGCAGAATGCCGCTCCCGGCGCTTCGAAGGTTGCATGGGCCGGCGGCGGCTGGTGCAGTTTGCCGGTGATCGGCGCGAATTCTTCCAAATTGAACGTGTAGGGATAGCAGTATCCGTCCCAGCCGGCAACGTCGCACGGATGGTTCTGCACAATGTAGATCGCATGGCGCCCGTTGTTGGTTACGCGGATCTCGTATTCGCCTTGCTCGTCGATCGGTTCGCGCAGCATCGGTACGCGGAAATCCCGTTCGTAATACGGTGCGTGCTCTTCGAGTTGTCCGAACTCGTTACGGTATTTGCGCGGGATGCGCACCATGCCGGCGCTCTCGTGTACAAGCAGGCGCGTAGGCGCGCTGGGGATCACGCGATAGGTGGTTCCGGTAGGAATCACCACATAGTCATGGGCCCGGTACGCCAGGTCGCCGAAGGGCGTCTGCAGTACGCCTTCGCCCCGATGAATGAACAACAGTTCGTCGCCGCCGACATTGCGATAGAAGCTCTTCATCGGTTCGTTCGCATCGGCGATCGAAATCAGCAGATCGTTGTTGCCGAGCATCGGCGTGCGCGATTCGATGGCGTCACCGTTCGTCGTCAGTCCGGCGGTCTTGAAGTGCCGGTTGCGCAGCGGCTCGTTCGCCTTTAGGCGCACAGCCGGGCGATGCCACGGGCGAACGTCCAGCGTCGCCGTCGGCGGACGCAAGTGATACAACAGCGAGTAAACGCTCTCGAAGCCTTTTGTGGAGAAGAGTTCTTCGGCGTAAAGACCGCCGTCGGGGCGGCGGAACTGAATGTGGCGTTTGGGCGGAAGTGCTCCTTCGCGTACGTACGACGGCATTGTCTACTCCTGCGGTTGCTGCTCGGCTTGCTGCGATGCGCGTTCGGCGGCGGTGAATCCGTTGAAACGGTGGCTTCCGTCGCAGAACGGTTTGGTTTGCGAGCCGCCGCACCTGCACAGCGCGATGTTCTCGCCTGTGATGGTGTACGGCTGACCATCGCAGTCGGTGAGCGTAACCATCCCCGTAACCAAATAGGGTCCGCTTTCGCGCGCCTTGATCGTGACCTCATCCATGCAAAATGTGTTCGCTATGTGCTGCAGTCGGGCATGCCGATGAGGTGCAGCGCGTCGCCGACCGGACTGCCCCGTCCGTTCGACGCCTTCGTTTGCGGCCACGGTTCCTTGACGATGAGCTCCGACCTTATGGTCCACGTAATGCCGGGCGCCAGGGGAAAGTCTTCGCTCGCCGGGGTGTCAAGCCGATAGATATCCTGCGCGAAGGTAACAGCGTTCGTTGGGCTCGTTTGGTCGATCGAAACAACTTTACCCGGCATGCTGCATACCCCTTGGGTCTTTTCTTTGTCGGGCTTCCCGGTCAAGTCGAAATGGAGCGAGGTCGCCGGCGGGCGCGTGAATTCTCCGTCTACCGAGAGTGTGATTTTCTCTCCACTGTTTATGGAACACTGCGCCATTCCGGTGCCGGTTACCTGATTGTTGAGCGTACCGCTTCCTTCGCCGCTGACGTGGCCGCCTTCAATCTTCAGCGGCACGTCGACGCCGGGCGCAGATGAGGATCCGTTGACGTCAGCGTGGCCCGAAACACTTTCTCCGGACGCTTGAAGTTGGGTCATACCGAGGCCGGTGACGCGCAGCGCATAGTACGGACAGCTGCATAAGAGCCGGCTGCGCTCACCGAGCAAGAAACTGTGCTCCGCCGTGTATCCGTCGATCTCTTCCTTGATGAAGGCATCCAACGTCGGCCACTGACGATACCATTTCCATTGGCTCTCACATGCGTTTTGATGAACGCTTTCGTGTGTCTGCAGCGATGCTTTCATGCACTCCGTTGCGCCCTCGTCATAGATGGCTATTTTGCAAAGCCATCTACTCGTATCGGAGGGGACGCTCTTCACAAACGGATTTCCGAGCCCATCGCTCGCGGCATTTACTGCCTGAGCGACGGCCGTTTCCACCTTGTCGTGCCCCGCCATCGTGAAGGCAGTGCCCGTGTTCGTCGACAAGAATTGATTCGTGTAAGCGTCGATCGCGGCGCTCGCGAGATCGATACGCTGCTGAATTTGCGACATGTCGTCACAATTGCAGACGCCCTGCGCGGCGTTCGCAAATCCGGTCGTAAGCAGCAAATAGGCGGCGGCGCAAGTTGCAACGATGAGGCGGCGCATGTCAGTGAACGCTGAAATCCCAAACCGTGTAGAAGAGCTGGTTTGCAGCCGGTCCGCCGACGTCGTGGCTTCTATCGGCTTCCTTGTCCGGCCGTATCACAACTCCGTATTCACCCGCATCGAGCGGTTTTACGGGCGTGATCTGCACGTGGCCGCTTTCGATTTGTTTGATGATCACATCGACGCGGTTTTCCACCATCGTATCGGCGGGCGGCGCGCCGCCCATGAACGTCGCCGCCGAGATTTCTTGATCGGTTGCGCCGACGAGCCGCCAGTTGTCCTTCGTCGGCTCCAGCTTGACGATCGTCGCTTCAAACGAATCAGGGTTGATACCCGGGATGCCGGCATAATTCAATTCGAAGGTCGGCGAGGCGTTTTGCAGCACATTCCGTGATTGCGGATTCGGCAGCGCCCACACCATGTGCATGTGCGGCTTCGGCGGCGCCTTCGGGTGCGAGAACATGCCGAACAGACTGCTCGCGACCATGCCTACCGGCCCGAGCGCCATGCCCGCCATGCCGAGCCCTTGTTGCGCAAGACTGCCGAGCATGTTCGAACCGCCCATGCCGCTCATACCCTGCATGCCGCTTTGAACCGTTGACGTCATCGCGTACTTCATCGCTGTTTTTTGCGCGCCGCTCACGAGCCACACGTCGGGCACTTTCGCCGCGGGCGCAGCCGACTGCGAACCGGGCATCATCATGCCCATCGACTGCATCATCGCCTCCGCTTGCGGCGGCAGCGCAGGCATGTTGGGAGGCATCGCACCGGGCGGTCCCGTCGGCTGTGCCGCCGGCGCAGAAGCGGTTGCTGCTTGCGCCGAAACGGCATCTACCATCGCGTGAACTACCGTGTCCGAGACACCGGATTTCTTGAGTGCTACCAGCGCATCGGGTGACACGTCGAACGCGACTTTGTGCGTCTGGATCACGGCAACGAGCGTCGAATCGGAAAAATGGCTTTGCGACATTCTGACGACGTCGGCGTTCGTCAATGGATGATCGTCCGCGCAAGCAAAAAGCGGCGCCATGATTATAGCGGCGCCTAGGAGCAAAGCAAAAATGGAACCATTGCGCATGGTTCACCGATCCTCACATTCGCGGCACGCACCGCGAATGGTCAGATCGTAGCGCGTCCTCGTGCGGGTGTCTGCAGGCGAGCGTTCGCCGTGTTACTTGGTTTGGTAGAGCCCCGTCACGGTCGTCTTTGCAAGCACGTGACCCTGTATCGCTTGTTCCAGCTGCGGACCTGTGAGATGCGGCACGGAGATTGACGGTACGTCCAACGCATAGAGCGTGAAATTGTAGTGATGCACTTTGCCTGGCGGCGGACACATGCCCGCATAGCCGACGTCCTCACCGGAGGTCTTTCCGAGTTCGTTATCCGGCAGCGAAGCGTTCGCGGCAAAGGTGTCCGTCGCCCGCGGGATATTGTAGACCACCCAGTGATACCAGCCGCCGGGATGCGGCGCATCCGGATCGTGCACGATCAGTGCAAAACTGCGCGTCCCTTTTGGTGCGCCGTTCCAGTGTAACTCGGGCGACGCGTTCGCGCCGCCCATGGCGGTGCAGACCATTTTTACCGGCACCGTCGAGTTCGGTTTGAACGTCGTGGATGCGATCGTAAACGTCAACGCGGCTAGCATCATGGCGATGAACTCCCTGGGGGCGCGGGCGACGGCGGCGTGTTTTGTTCGAACTCCTGATAGAAGGCGTTCGGGCTCATCGGCCGCCCCAGGAAATGATCGACTTCTACGTCGGGATCGTACGTTCGCGCGGGTTCGAGAATGTCTGTGCGGTAACGCATCCCCACGGCCGGATTCTCCAAACCGCCTTGCTGGAACGCCGTGAACATGTCTTGCGCGTACACCTTCGACCACAAATAGCCGTAGTATCCCGCATCGTAGCCGCCCATCAAATGGCCGAACGACGCCTGCGGACGAATGCCCGGCGCCGGAGGCAGCGGCGTCAGTTCGCCTTCGAGTTTGTCCCACACGGCCGTTGTATCCACGTGCGGGCCGCTGGTGTGATACGCCATGTCGACTTCCGCGTAGAAGATCTGTCCCGTGTAGTCATAGCCGTCGTCGACGTAACGCGAGCGGACGAGCGCGGCAATCAGATCGTCGGGCAGCGGCGCGCCGGTTTTCCAATTCGAACTGATTTGCTTGAGAATCGAGGGCTGCCACATGAAGTTTTCGAGCATCTGCGAAGGCGCCTCGACGAAGTCGGTGACGAAACCGGCGGAGAGCGTTTCGTACGGTGCGGTTGCGAGCAGTGCCGCCAAGTTATGTCCGAACTCATGGAAGAACGTTACGACGTCGTCATGGCTGAGGAGCGCGGGATGCCCCGGCGCGGGTTTGGGCCAGTTGCCGACGATCGCAGAAATCGGCGGACGATACGTGCCGTCCGCGTTACGGCGCGCCGGCAGGATCGGAAAGTTCGCGAAGTGCGAGTACTTGCCGGGGCGTGGAAACAAATCGAAATAGGTCGAGCCGATGAAGCGGCCCGTTTTCGTATCGCTCACGCTGTACTCGATGACGTCGGGGTCCCAGCCGTTTGCAGGCGTGACTTGCTTGAAGTCGATTCCGAGCAGCGTGTGATACAAGTTGAGCACCGCGTCGACCGTGTGCTGCACCGGGAAATACTGGCGGATCGCGTTGTCGTCGACAGCGTACTGCGTCTTTCGCAGCTGATTGTCATAGTACGTAAAGTCCCAACGGTTCAACACGGCGTTGGCGTCGCCCGTATCCTTGGCCTTCATCTGCGCAAGGTTTTGCACTTCGGCCTTCGCCGCGGGGAGTAGACGGTCGTCGAGCGAGCTCAGAAACTTCATGACGCGGTCCGGCGATTTCGCCATGCGATCGGAGAGCTGATACGCAGCCCAGCTCTGATAACCGAGCAAATGTGCCAAGCGGTCACGAACGGAAATTGCCGACTCCAACAGCTGCGTATTCGCATCCGCCTCGCGATTGTTGTACGCAAAATAGTAGGTGCGCCTCGCCGCTTCGTCCTTCTCGTTTTCGTAGAAGATGCTGACGGTGCTCTCGTTCACGGGCACGACATAGCTGCTGCCGGCCTTTTTCAGTCCTGCAACGAAGTCGGCGGGCAGCGAGGCAGCTTGCGCCGCGCTGATGGTGATTGTCGTCTGATCGTCGCCGAGGTTTTGCGTGAACTTGTTTTGCAGATCGGTGAGCTGATCGCTGAGTTTCACGAATTCCATGCGTCGCGAACGCGGAAGGCCGGCACCGCTGCGCTTGAATGCGTCGAGCCACATGTCGGTCAACTTACGGTCGTAGACGTTGCGGGCCGTGCCGCTCTTTTGCGCGTGCGCGAGCGCTCGATAGATCTGCGGGCTGGCCTCGAGC
>DATGJX010000272.1:0-11446 GCA_035294905.1 Vulcanimicrobiaceae bacterium
CGATCGATCCGCCGTACGCGGCCAAGATCCAACCACCCGCCAGCGGCGCAATTACTGCCGGCAAGTTTTGTGCGATTCCCCAAATCCCGAGATCCCGCGCGACGTCGCGCAGCTGCGGAATCGAATCCATCGCAAGCGCCCAACCCGTGGACATGATGCCGCCGAAGCCGATGCCGAAAAGCGCGGCAAACACGAACATCCAGTGCTCTTGCGGCACCAGCCCGAACCCCGCAGCAGCCGCGGCCATCGGCAGACCACACAGAGCGACGACGATCTTGCGCGGAACGCGATCCGAGAGCCAGCCCAGGAAGACGCCCGATGCAATCGCGCCGACGAGCGAGGCCGCAGCGACCATACCCGTACTCGCCGAGGGGTTGGCCGCATGCAAGATGTCGCGGAAGAAATACAGCACGAACGTCATCAGCAGCGTCAGACCGAACGCCAAAAACATACGGGCGGCGAATACGACTGTAAAGTCGTCCCAATCGCTGATGTGCGCGTGCTCCTCCGGCTGATTCGGAATCCGGTTTTCTGCAACTGCGAACAACGTGAGCGCTCCAAGACCGATGCCGACGGCAATGCCGATGAACGTGCTGCTCGGATACGTTCCGGCTGCTACGCCGATGCCGACGACGGTGCCGAGCACCATTGAAACGCTGCGTACGCCGGAAACCGCTCCCCATGCGGGTTGCGGCACAACGTCCGGAATCAACGCCTGATACGCCGCCACGCTCACGTTCGCGCCGACGGTCGCAAGCAGCAAGAACAGCACGAACATGCCCAGACCGTGCGATTCCGCCATCATCAGCAGACACGCGACGTCGAGGGCCGCACCTGCAATGATGGGTACGCGCCGCGGAACGCCGCGAGCGCGCAGTCCGTCTGAGATTGCTCCCGCTATCGGCGGCACGATCATCGAAACGAACGACACCAGCGCAGCGACGACCGCGAAGATGCGCACGTGATCCTGCGGCGCAATCGTGAGCAGCGCGGCAGGCACGGAGATCGCAATGAGCGCCGTGTCTTGGAAATGCAGCGGCACCCAAAACGCGTTGATGACCATCGACTGCCAAGCGCTATAGCGCTGCGCGGCTATGGACACGTTCGCGCTGCCTCACGCTCGATCTGTACGAACTGCATCGCATACCGATCGATGAGCTGCTGCTGCACTTGCGTCGGCCCGCCGTCGTATTGTCCGATGATGTACCGGAGATACGCGATTTGCTCCGAGAGTTCCGCCGGTCTGCGGTAGCCGCTCGGCTCCGGGTTACGCAAGCGGTCGAGCAGTGCGGCCGCGCCGCTGCACGTCTTGTGCGCGCGTTCCAACCGCGCCATGAGCGCTTCCGTGCGCGCCTGCGTCACGCCCAAGCTCTGCAATGCGGAAAACTGCGCCTGCAGATCCTGCATCGTGGCCTTGTTATGCGGATCGAGCTGAACCGTAACGGGTGCGTCGACTTGCGTTCCGAGCACGCTGATGTGCGCGGTATAGGAACCCGGCAGCGCTTGCCCTCCGGTGATCGTCATCGGATAAAAGATGTAGTAGCTGCGGCGGTCCTGCGCCGTCGGCGTTCCTGCAGGCAACTCCGTGTCGAGGTCCCATGCTAAGCGGTTGATGCCGGTGTGCACTTGCGTATCGAACGCGGCGATTTCTCTGCCGGAGGTATCCGTGATGCGCACGTGCACGGAGGGTTTCGCTTTCGGCGTCGCCGGTTTCGGCGCCGACGGCAGATACAACGTGAACAGCGCACCGTACGGCTTGTTCTCGGACACGAATGCGCCGCGTCCATGCCAGTGGGTTGCCGCGGCGGCAGCATAGCGCAGCGCCGGCATCGGCGCGAATAGATACGGCGCGCCGCCGCCCGCTGCCGACCAATGTTGGAGCGGCGTCAAATCGTCGAGCACGTAGAATCCGCGACCGTGCGACCCCAAAATCAAATCGTTGTCGCGCGGATGAATCTGCAGATCGAAAATCGGTATGTGCGGCAGACCCAAACGAAAGTCCGTCCAGTGGGCACCTGCGTCGAACGAGACGAAGACGCCGCGTTCGGTTCCCGCATAAAGCACGGACGTATTGCGCGGATCCTCGCGCACGACGTGCACGTAGCTCTCCAAGCCGCCGGTGATGCTCTGCCATGTTGCGCCGTAGTCGCGCGTAACGTAGGCGTACGTTGCATAATCGTTCCACTGATGGCGGTCGAACGCCGCATACGCCGTGCCGGGAGTGACCGCGGACGGAGATATCGACGCAACGCGCGCGGGAAGCGGCAAACCGCGAACGTTGGTAATCACGTCGCTCCACGACTTACCGTCGTTGCGTGTGACCTCGAGGTGCCCGTTATCGGTGCCGTACCAGATCGTTTGCGGATCCTTGGCGTCCTCACCGATGCTGTAGATGGTGCAGTACGTCTCCGCGTTCGTGTCGTCCAAACTGATCGGGCCGCCGCTCGGCGCAAGCTGCGCCGGATTGCAGTGCGTGAGATCCGGGCTCACGATGCTCCAGGTTTGGCCTTGATCCGCCGAGCGGAACAGCACGTTGCCGCCGAAATACACGACGTCGGGATTGAAGTGCGAGAGCAGCAGCGGAGCGCTCCAATTGAAACGATAGGGATACGTCGACGCGCCCGTTCCAAAGCCGATGATGGGCTGCGGTGAGATGTAGCGCCGCTCGCCGGTGCGCAAATTCGCGCGCACCAAGTCCCCGAAATGCGTGTCTTCGTAGATGATGTCGGGATCGCGCGGATCCGCCATCGCATACTGACCGTCACCCCAGTCGCTGATGTGCAGCCAATCGCCGTTGCTCGGGCCGTCGTCCTGCGTGAGCAGCTCGTTCGGCCCGCGCCAGACCTCATGATCCTGCATGCCGCCCATCACGTGGTAGGGCGTGTCCATGTCGTACCCGACGCGGTAAACTTGCGAGAACGGCACGACGTCGTCGTAGTTCCACGTTTTTCCGCCGTTGACCGAATAGTGAAAACCCATGTCGCTGCCGTTGAGCAGCCGCTGCGGATCGAGCGGATCGATCCAGAGGTCGTGGTTGTCGCCGCCGCCGCCGGCATCGTGAAACTTCAAACCGCCGTCCGAAGAAACCAGGAGCGGCCCGGCGATGGCGTAGACCTTTTGCGGATTCGACGGATCGCAGCGCACTTGCGAAAAGTAGAACGGTCGAAAATCGACGTCTTGACTGGAGTTGCGTAGTTGCCAATGCGCGCCGGCATCGGTGGATCGATAGAGCAGGCCGTTCTTCACCGGAACGAACGCGTACACCACGTTCGGATTGCCGTAGCACACGCTAACGCCCACGCGATTGATCGGGCCTGCAGGCAAACCGTTGTGCAAACGCGGATCCGTCAGCCGCACCCATGTTTTGCCGGCGTCGTACGATTTGTACAAGCCGCTTCCCGCACCGCCGCTGCGCAATGTCCACGGACGGCGCAAGAAGTCGAACATACCGGCGTAGACGACGTTGGGATGCTTCGGATCGAATGCGAGATCGCTGCCGCCCGTCGTTTCGTTCACGTACAGCACGCGCGTCCAGTGCTCGCCGCCATCGGTGCTGCGGTAGATGCCGCGCTCCCCGCCCGGCGCAAATTCATGTCCGATTGCCGCGGCAAGCACGATGCGCGAATCACGCGGGCTGATCGCAATCTTCGCGATGCTGCCGCTCCGTTCGAGCCCAAGCCGTTTCCAATGTTCGGCACCGTCGCTCGTGACCCAGATCCCGTCACCGTAATCGGCCGTGTTGCGCGGAAACGCCTCGCCCGTTCCGATATACACGTGCTGCGGATTGTGTGGATCGATCGCAATCGCGCCGACGGCGCTGCTCTTCCCGGCTTCAAACGACGAAGCGAAGCTCAATCCGCCGTCGGTCGATTTCCACAACCCGGCGGACGCGTGCCCGAGATACACGATTTTCGGATTGCCGGGCACGCCGGCGACGGCGTCGAGGCGGCCGCCCATGACGGCAGGGCCAATCCAGCGGTAATGAAGATCGCCGAACGAACCAGCGATTGCAAGGGCCGGCAATGCGGCCAGCAGCAAGGACGCGAGCAGGGCTTTCACGCAGCCCCCTTTTCAAAAGTGCGCTGGGCCGAGCCTTTGCCTGGAGTTCTTATTCCGGCAGTGCGATCCAGCGTTCGGCCCAACGCGCGATCTCGTCGAGCGCCGGTCCCAGTTCGCATCCGGAAGGCGTGAGCTGATAGGTGACGCGCACCGGCGATTCCGGAAAAACTTCGCGGCGCACGATCGATTCCGCTTCCAGCTCGCGCAAGCGTTCGGTCAGCAAGCGATCCGAAATTCCCGGAATGGCCGCGAGCAGCTCGTTGAAGCGCCGCGGCCCGGGCATGAGGGTGCGAACGATGGCGCCGGTCCAGCGCTTTCCGATGAGTTCGACCGCGCGATGGTAGCGCGGGCATAACTCGCTGTGCTGCGGCGAGGGTTCGGCAGTCATGAGGCTATTATAAGTAAGCCTTGCCGCCGCGTCCATCGCAGGTACACGGCCCCGGCCGGGTGTACGTAGGCGAATGCTGACTGCACCGCCGGCCTTCAAACCCGCAAACCGCTTTGCCGACGTGACGGCCGTGCCGCCGGATTTCGAGCGCACGCAGACCCTGTACGACAACTTCACCAGGCGGTTGGAACAAGCCCAAAGCGCCGCGCAGGCACTCGACGTGTTCGCGGAATGGGATGCGTACCGGCGTGAATTTCTCACGTGGTCCGCGCTTGCCGATTTGCAGTTTCAACAAGACACGGGCAATCCGCAGTTCAAAGCGGCGCTCGACACGCTCAACGCGATGCGTCCGAAGGTCGAGGGTCTCGAGGTCGCGCTCAAACGCAAGTTTCTGGCCTCACCGCTGCGGGCGGAGCTGGAAGGCGAACTCGGCGGCTATCTTTTCGAGCGATGGCAGATCGAAGTCACGTCGTACGATCCCGTGGTCGAACCGTTCGCGGTCAAAGAAGCAACGCTCCAAGATGACTACGTCGAGCTGCTGGCAAATGCGCGCTTCGATTTTCTCGGCGAACAGTTGAATCTGCCGCAGATGGGCAAGTTCGGCGAACATCCCGATCGCAATGTCCGCCGGGAAGCGGCGTTCACCAAGTGGGCGTTCTTCTCGCAGCACCGCGCGCAGCTCGATGCGCTCTACGACGCGCTCGTTCACGTTCGCAATGAAACGGCTCGCGAACTCGACTACCACAATTTCATCGATCTCGGCTATCGGCGGCTCACGCGCACGGACTACGGCCCCGCCGAGGTTGCGCGCTACCGCGAGGACATCGCGCGTGACATCGTTCCGCTCGCGGCGCGCATCGTGCAGCGCCAGGCGCGCGATCTCGGCCTCGACGAGATCATGATATGGGACGAGCACGTCTTCGATCCCGTTCCGCCGCCGAAACCCCCGCAGCAGTACGACGCGATGATGAGCGCCGCGCGCGAGGTATTCAACGGTCTTGGTCCGGAGATCGGCGAGTTCGCCGCGCTCATGGTCGATCGCGATCTGTTGGATTTGCGCTCGCGCGGCGGGAAGGCCGGCGGCGGATTCTGCACGGGATTTCCCGTGTACGGTTTGCCGTATATCTTCGCGAATTTCAACGGTACCACGCACGACGTCAACGTGCTCGTGCACGAGATGGGTCACGCCTTTCAAAATTATTCGAGCCGCGCAATACCGATTTCGGATTATTTGTGGCCGACGTTCGAAGCGTGCGAAGTGCATTCGATGTCGATGGAGTTTTTCGCGTGGCCGCAGCTCGAACGGTTCTTCGGCGCCGACGCGCAGCGATACCGGCTGCAGCATCTCAAGTCGTCGATCTTGTTTTTACCGTACGGCGCTGCCGTCGATCACTTTCAGCATTTCGTGTACGACCATCCCGAGGCGTCGCCCGAAGATCGGAACGCTTTCTGGAAGCAGATGGAAGCAACGTATTTGCCGTGGCGACGCAACGGCGGCATCGAGCATCTGGAGCGCGGCGGATACTGGCAGCATCAGCGCCACATTTACGCGATGCCGTTCTATTACATCGACTACACGCTCGCGCTTTGCTGCGCGCTGCAATTTTGGGCGCGCTCGCTCGACGACTACTCCGGCGCGCTCGAGGATTACCGCGCACTATGCGAGCGCGGCGGCCGCTTGCCGTTCCAGGCACTCGTACGATCCGCCGGGCTGCGCTCGCCCTTCGAGCCGGGCGTGCTGCAAAGCGTTGCGCGGCGCGCAGCGCAGGTGCTCAGCGTTTAGCAGCGGCGCGGCGGCGACCGTACGGGTATCGGCGTCCGGCGCGGGAGCGGCGGCCCATTCACCGTCGGTCGCGGCGTCGTCTGCGGAACCGGTGTGAAAACTTCGCGCGGGAGGGCCAATGGAACGGCGGCATTGAACGGCGTAGGTGTTGCAACCACCGACGGCGGCGTTTGCACGTACAGCGTGTGCGTCCGGCCGTCGAATCGTACGCGCGCACCGAGTGTCCGTGCAATCGGCGCCAGCTGCACGTACGTCGACGCAAACCGGTCGGGCTGTGGTGCGCTCGGCAGCGAGACCTGCGCGAAGTAATCGCCTAGGCGCACGATGAGCGCCGTTCCGTCGTAACCGATACTGCGTGCAATGTGCGTGACGAACGGCTCGATCGGCGCCACAACGCGCCCGTGCTCGAGGCGCGGCGCGTTGTAGGAACGGACGGGTGTCCCGTCCACAACGATGGTAAGCACCGCCGCCAGTGGGAAAATCACGCTCGGATCTCGATACTAGTGCCAGGAATGATGCGGCTCATCCTAGCGTTCCGGGAAGCCGGCATGCGGTTCTCCCGCGACGGCTGCGCGTTCTTGTCACAGGCCATCGCATTCAACGCCCTGTTCGCCATCTTCCCGCTGCTCGTGCTGGTACTCACCACCGCGTCGCTGATCTTCCCGAACGCGGATCAGCAGGTGCTGAGCTTTTTCGACACGTTTGCGCCGGCACTCCACGATACCGTCGCCGCGAATCTGCAGACGTACGTGTACGGCCGCGGTATCTCGAGCGCCATCGCGTTCGTCGTCGTCGTATGGGCGGCAAAGAATCTCTTCATGGGCCTTGCGTATGCGCTCAATCGCGCGCTCGCGGTTCCCAAAAGCCGTCCGCTGCTGCACGACATGGCGCTGTCGATCGTCATGCTGCCGATCACGGGCCTGATCATGGTTTTGGCAATAGGCATGCCCGTTGCCGTGTCCATCGTCTTCAAATACGCGCACCTCACCGACCCGCGCAATTTCTCGCAAATTCTCGCGTACCTCATCTCGATGGCGCTGGTCTTCGTCATCGTCATCTTTCTCTATACGTTCTTGCCGAACCGCACCGTGCGCTGGCGATTCGCGGTGCCCGGCGCATCCTTCGTCGCGATCATGTGGCCGGCCGTGCAGTTTGCGTTCGCGTTTTACACCGTTCACGTCGATTTCACGCGTATCTACGGGGCGCTTTCCGCGCCGCTCGTGCTGCTGCTGTGGTTTTATCTCATCGGTGTGATCTTTTTGTTCGGCGCGGAACTGTCGGCAGGCTGGGCGCACCTCAAGGGTACCGAACGCGTCGCGCCGCTCGTCGATCCCGTGCGCGACGGCGTCGACGAAGCGGCCGCGGAAACGCAGGGACGCGCCGCATCATGACTGTGCTGTTCGTTCACGGCGCGGGCTGCACGGGTGCGGTGTTCGTGGCGCAGGCGACCGCGCTGCACGGTTCGATCGCGCCGAATCTTCCGGGGCATCTTCGCGCAGGAGCGCCGGCGAGCATCGGCGAGTTCGCGGACGCGATCGAAGCGGACGTTCGCGAACGAGCGCTGGACGACGTCGTGCTTTGCGGTCATTCCATGGGCGGCGCAATCGCGCTCGAGATTGCGCTGCGAAAACCGGCTTGGCTGCGCGGCGCGGTGCTCATCGGCTCGGGCGCGCGCATGCGCGTTGCGCCCGCGTTTCTCGATGGTTTGCAGAACGACTTCGAATCGACCGCGCGCACAATCGCCGGATACTTCTTTCTCGATCCGGTGCCGGAGCGCGTAGATGAAGCGGTCAGCCTGATGCGCGCGGTAGGCCAAGATCAGACGCTGCGGGATTTTCGCGCTTGCGATGCATTCGACGCGCTCGAACGCCTGGGCGAGGTCGCCGTCCCGCTGCTAGCGATAAGCGGCGAGTCCGACAAACTCATGCCGCCGAAGTTCGCGCTTGCGCTTGCCGACCGGGTTCCGGGCGCCCGGGCGCGAATAATTCCCGGCGCCGGCCACTTCGTGATGGTCGAGCGACCCGCGGAAACCACAGACGCCGTCGCGGCGTTTCTAGCAGGGCTAAACTAACCGCTTCGAGAGGATGCTTGTGCGTCAAATCACCGCCGTCGTCTTGCTTTGTCTGAGTGTGGCGCTTACTGGCGCAGCGCCCACGGCAAAACCGACCCCCAAACCGGCACCCACGGCAACGCCGGCGCCTGCCGGCGCGCCCCAGGTGCAGGCCCTGCCGATCGTGGTTGTGTTCCCGTTCAGCACGAGCAGCGATATTCAGGCCGGCAACGGGGCAAAGGCGGCGAATCTGTTCGTGCAGGTCATGAACAACGCGGGCGGGCTGGATGCCATCGACGCACCGCCTTCCGTTCAGCCGAGCAGCTATTTGAACTACGCGCGCAGCGTCAACGCCGACTATTACGTCACCGGCTATATGACGCCGCTCGGCATGGGCGTCTCGCTCGTCGAGCAAGTGGTTTCGACGAGCAGCGGAACGATGCTTTTTGGGCAAACCGCGCAAGTCGAGTCGTTCCAGGACGCGAGCTCGCAGGCGATCATGATTCATGACGGCATCACCGCGCAGATTGCCAGCATGAAAGCCGCATACACGCAATCGCAGGCGACGGCAACTGCAACGCCGATGCCGAGCAATCAAGCCAACCTCGGCAAAGGCCTCTCGGACATTGCCGGGCTTTTCAAACATAAGGGCAGTAAAGCGCAGACCACGCAGACGGCGGCCGTTGCGAAACCCAACAAGGGTGTCCTGGTCGCGCACGTCAACGGATCCCTTCCCGCGACGAATCTCACGTCGGCAACGTCCCAACTCTATTACGCGCTCAATACGTTCTACAACGCGCACATGACGAACGCAACCGGCTTGAATCTCTCGAGTCAAGCGGACGGCATTTGCGGCACCAACCGCGACAACACCATTGCCACCGGCACGCTGAGCGCGCAAAGTTCACGGCACGGCCTTGGAACACGCACGCAATGGACGTTCAACTTGGCCGTGTACACGTGCTGGGGCGCGAAACTCGCCGAGCAAACCGCTACGGCCGATTCACTGAAGGACGCGGTGACGAGTGCCGTCACGGCGTACGCGCAGGCTCACCCGCAAAACAGCTAACTCCCGAGTTTCGTGACGCCACGCAAACGGTGCCGTAGAACTCATCGACCATCAACGAGCCACGGGCGCTAAACCCGCTGCCCTTTCTGCGCTTGCCCGCATCACCGGTGAGGCAACTTGGCAGCCGACGTTCATGCTTTATATGGGCTACGCCGCTGAGCCGGCGGTAGCAACGCCTCGCCGGCCGGTATCACGACTTCTCTTCTAGTGGCTACCGATGCACGAAGGCGGTTACGTTCTTCGCCGCATGGCAACGTACCCGAACAGAGCCGTTACGGCGCCGAATAGGAGCTCGACGATTCCCCACCACAGGTTCACATTGATACCAAGCGACCGCTGATACATAGCCTGATTGCTCGTCATGCCATACGCCAGCATGATGGCGCCCAGACCGCTAAAGAGCAGCCCGAGCGGAACGCGCAAATCAATCCTCATTATCGGAACACCACATTCAGCACGATGCAACATGCAAGGACGGCCGCGCCGATGATTGCCGGGCGCGCGTACCAGCGAACACCCTCTTCGGACTGCCGCTGCGTAAGTGAAAATACAAGGCCTACCAGATCGCGCTGCTCGCGCGGTTTCGTGAGCAGGCTAACGATAACCGTCACGGCAAAGCACGTGCACCAGGCAAAAATCGCGGTGTAAAAGTTTTGGGCCATTTCGCTGGGATAGGTGTGGAGAACGGCGATCCAGCCGCCCTTGATCCCGACTCCGGCACCTGCAGGCAGCGTGAGTCCTTGATGAATCGCTGCGGCAACCGTTCCGGCTATCAAACCCGTGAAGGCGCCATGTCCGCTCGTGCGCTTCCAGAACATTCCGAGCAAAAATGTCGCGAAGAGCGGTGCATTCACGAACGCGAATACGAGTTGCAGCACGTCCATGATGTTGTTGAATTGCGCGGCCATGTAGGCAGCCAGCACCGACGCGGCAATTCCAAAAACGGTCGCCAGCCTTCCGACTTGTAGATAATGCGCGTCGCTCGCGTTCGAGTTGATGTGCGACTGATAGATGTCATACGTCCACACCGTATTGAACGCGGTGACATTGCCCGCCATTCCCGACATGAAGCTCGCCAGAAGCGCCGTTATGCCGAGCCCCAGGATTCCGCTCGGGAAGTAATGCAGCAGCATCATCGGAACGGCGAGGTTGTAGTCGTAGACGGGTTGTCCGGCATTGTTCAGGACCGGCTGCCCGTTTGCGCCGATTTGCACGGGTATCAACCCGTGGACGCTCGACGGGTCGCCGAAAGCGCCGGGCGTGAGCGCGACCGCAATGATGCCCGGCAAAATCACCAGAAACGGGAACAGCATTTTGGGGACCGCCGCAAGGACGGGCGTGAGCCTCGCATCGCGCATACTGTCGGCGGCCATTGCGCGCTGCACGACGAGATAATCCGTGCACCAATAGCCGAATGAAAGCACGAACCCAAGCCCCATTACCAGACTGAACGCGTCCACTCCTAAGAGGTTCGCGCGCGGATTCCCCATGCCGGCCCACGCGTGGGTGTACGCATGCGGCAGCGCGCGCATCAACCCGTTCCATCCGCCGAGGTTTTTCAATCCCAGAAACACCAACGGAAAAAAGCCGGCGACGATGAGGCAGAACTGCAGGACCTCGTTGTACACGGCGCTGCGCAGGCCGCCCGCAAGGATATATAACAGGACGATGACCGCTGAAATTACCACGGAAAAATCGAAGGTGAAGTGCACTGGGACGTGAAGCGCCCCGAAGAGATCGTCGAAAACGTGCAGCGTCTGCAGCAGCTGCGCCATCGCGTACATCGATATGCCGGACGAGAATATCGTCATGATGGCAAACGCACACGCGTTGAACGTGCGCGTCTTCTCGTCGAAGCGCATCTTGAGGTATTCCGGAACCGACCGCGCACGCGAGCCATAGTAGAACGGCATCATGAAGACGCCGATGAAGACCATAGCGGGAATCGCGCCGATCCAGTAAAAATGCGCGGTGGCGATTCCATACTTCGCGCCCGAAGCGCCCATGCCGATGACTTCTTGCGCTCCGAGGTTCGCTGAGATGAACGCGAGCGCCGTGATCCAGACCGGCAGCGATCGGCCGGCAAGAAAGAATTCG
>DATGJX010000273.1:0-7101 GCA_035294905.1 Vulcanimicrobiaceae bacterium
CCGATCTGTTGCCAGTCCGCTCGCGCTTGCCGCATCGGGAATGTTCAACTGACGAGCAACGCCGATGGCGCACAACGCGTTGGAGACGTTGAAGCGCCCTGGAATGCGCACCGCGAAGTGCTGACCGTCGAGATCGAACGAACTGCCGCCGGCACGCACGTCGAGGTTCTCGGGGCGAAGATCCGCTCGAGTATTCAGCGCGTACGTCAGCACGGGTTTGCGACCGCGCAACTCGTGTGCCCACCGCTCGCCCAGTTCGTCGTCGGCATTGAATACGCAACGCTGTGCGAGATCGAAGAGCCGGCGTTTCGACGCGGCATATGCATCGAAGGTCTTGTGAAAGTCGAGATGATCGCGGGTCACGTTCGTTAGTGCGCCGATGGCAAAGCGAACGTCGGCAACGCGCGCAAGGGCCAGCGCGTGCGAACTGACCTCCATCGCTACGCCCTTCGCGCCGAGGTCGCGCATTTGCGCGAGCAGCTCGTGCAACTGCGAAGCGAGCGGCGTGGTATTTTCCAGCGGCCATTCGCTCGTGCGAAAGTGCGCGCCGATCGTGCCGATAGTCCCGGCGTCAATTCCGCCGGCGGTCATGATTGCCGCGGTCATCTGCGAGGCGGTGGTTTTGCCGTTGGTTCCCGTAATGCCGGCAACCGTCAACGACCGCGAAGGCGATCCGTAAAATTCGTCCGCGAGTTGCGAGAGCGCGCGCGCCGAGTCGGGTACGACGATCGCGGCAACGTGCGGCGGCACATCGCACAACTCTTCCATCACCACGGCTTCGCAGCCGCGCGCAACCGCATCGCCGATAAACCGGTGACCGTCGGTATGCTCACCGCGCAATGCAACGAAAAGCGCGCCGGGACGAGCGCGCCGAGAATCGATGACGATCGCGCTGACCGCCTTCTCGCGCGGCCCGATGAAGCGTGTACTTTGCGCGAGCCCTCGCAGCAAACTTTCGAGCGAAAGGCCCACCGGCTGATCCATGCTTCACTGATTCTCCGCCGGAGGCAAGCGGACCAAGCGCTGCTTGGGTATGGGGGACCCAGTCGGCTTTGCCGACTGGGGGCGCGCAGCGATAGCGGAGTGCCCATTAAAACGTTCGGGGTCCCCGGCGACGCTTGCGTCGTTGGGGAATATGCCCGCGTGTAGCATGGCGGCCTTGGCGATTTCGTCGAACGCGGGCGCCGCGACAACCGATCCGTAAATCGCGCTTGTCGGATGTTCGACTTTGACGTAAATTACGTAGCGCGGATGCTCGTACGGCACCATGCCGATAAACGACGCTACGTACGCGCCCGGCTCGTACACGCCGTTCTGCGCGATCTCCGCGGTACCGGTTTTGCCGGCCGTCGTGTACCCGGGAATTTGTGCTGCCGGATTTCCGGTTCCACGCACGACCACAGCGCGCAGCATTGCGCGAAGCTGCGCGGCAGTTTCCTGCGAGAACACCCGATGCTCGACTTCGGTGGGATACGTGTAAATGGGGTCACCCGCCGGGTTCAAAATCGCGCGAACGATGCGCGGACGCAGCAGCAGTCCGCCGTTGGCAATAGCGCAGTAGAAGCGCGCCATCGCGATGGGCGTTACCGATACGCCCTGCCCGAACGCCATCGTCGCAAGCGAACTGCCGCTCCAATCTGCGGGCGGCGGAACGATACCGGGGTTCTCGCCGGAGATTCCGATCTGCGTCGGCACGCCGAACCCGGCAGCTTGCTCCATCCTATAGAATTTCGATCCGCCGAAATGCATCGCGACCTCGGCTGCGCCGACGTTCAGCGAATCGGCGATGATCGTCGTGAGCGTATCGCCGTTCGGATCGGGAGTAAGCCCGTCGACCGCGTTATAGATGCGGCTTCCGCCCACGTCGAGTGGACCGGCCGACGGGAAGCGTTCCGTAAGCGATACGTGTCCGTACTCGAGCGCCGCCGCAGCGGTCACGAGTTTGAACGTCGATCCCGGCTCGTACGCGTCTTGAACGGCACGATCGCGGTAATCGTCGGAGGGATACTTCCAGAACGTGTTGGGATCGAAGCGCGGAAAGTTCGCCATCGCGAGCACTTCGCCCGAATACGGATCCATCACAATCGCAGTGCCGCTGCTGCCGTGATAGGTCTTCACTTGTTTTTCGAGCGCGGTCTCGGTGACGTATTGCAAATAGGAATCGAGCGTGAGTTCGAGCGAGAGCCCCGGTCTTGCCGGACGGATGATGCGCTCGTGACCGAACGGAATCGGGCGGCCGAATTCATCGGCCTCGATGGTCACGCGTCCCGACGTTCCTTTGAGCAAGTTGTCGAACGTGTACTCCAGCCCGTCCAGGCCGTTTTCATCGATGCCGACGAAACCGAGAATCGTCGACGCGCTCTGCCCGGCCACGTCGACGCGGCGTCCCGTATCTTCTTCGATGAGCGCTATGCCCGTCAGGTTCAGTGCTTGCACCCGGTCCGCCTCATCGTGCGGAATCTTGCGCGCGATCCATACGAACTGCAGGTGCCTATCGCGCATCAACTCCGCAGTCGCCTTGTCGATTTTGCCGACGATAGGTTGCAGCTCTTCGATGGTTTTATCCGGATCGGCGAGATCGTGCGGCACCGCGTAGACGCTCTCGGAGGGAAGAGAGCGCACGAGAACGTTGCCTTGCCGATCGAGAATGCTGCCGCGGCGCGCAAAGACTTCGACGGTATCGCTGCGCTGCTCGAGGGCTTCCTTCGCGTAGACCGGACCATGAATGAGCTGCACGTCTGCCAGCCGCCACGTCAAATACGATGAGACGAAGATCAGCACGTAAAACAGCAATTTCGCCCGCCGGGGTCCGACGCGCGAGAAGGTCCGCTTATGCATCCGTTACTCTTGCGTACCTATTTCGCGCGAAAAAATCCGGCTAAACCGGCGAAAAATGCGAGCCTTGCCGGTGCGACGTCATCGTGAACCGGCGCCGGCAATTGCACGATGGCAAATTGTTGCGGGTCTTGCATGTGCAGCGAAGCCGCGACGCGCGCGAGGCGGTCGTCGGAACGCAGTTGTGCCAAGCGGTCGTCCAAGCGAGCCGTTTCCCCTTGGAGGTTCGTGCGTTCGAGCTGCGCTCTTGCCACCGCGTAGTTCAGGCTCGTCAGGCGCGCGGTAAGCGTTACGTACAACATGACGCAGCACAGCGTGACGGCGAGCACCGCGCAAAACTGCAGCAGTGATGAATACCGCGCGCGTGCTTTGCGCGAAACGCGCTGCTGCGTTGCCTGGCGGGCCGTTCGAACGCGGATTCTTTCCGGTGCAATCATTTAGCTCACCTTCCGTTGGGCGGCGCGCAGTTTGGCGCTGCGCGCGCGGGGATTCCGCTCCATCTCTTCCTTGTCGGGCACGACCGGTTTGCGCGTAATCACCTCCAAACGCTCGTCCTCGCGAAACTTGTGTTTGACGATGCGATCTTCGAGTGAGTGAAAACTGATTGCAACGACGCGACCTGCGCCGCGCAGCCGGTCGACCGCCTCGTCCAAACCGTCGCGAAGCGCGTCGAGTTCGTCGTTAACCGCGATACGCAACGCCTGAAAGACGCGCGTGGCCGGGTGAATGCGCTCGCGCTGCCCGGAGCGATGCAGCAATCCGCTGATCATCGCGCCGAATTCGGTCGTGGTCGTCGGCAGCGTGCCCGCTTGACGGCGCTGCACGATGGCTCGCGCGATCTTGCGAGCCGCCCGTTCTTGTCCGTAGTGGAAGAAGATGTCCGCGAGTTCACGCTCGCTGGACTGCATCAAAATGTCGTACGCGCTCGCCCCTGCCAACGGATCGATTCGCATGTCGAGCGGAGCGGATTCGCGGAACGAAAAGCCGCGAGTTGGTTCATCAAATTGCATCGATGAAACCCCCAAATCGAAGAGGACGCCATCGACCTGCTCGATCCCGAGCCGATCGAGTTCGCGCGCAAGATTGCGGAAATTCGAAGAAACGAACGTGAATCGCGAGTCGGCGATCGCCGCCGCACGCGGCGCCGCTTGCGGATCGGCATCGAACGCAATGAGCCGGCCGCCCGGTAAACGATGCAGAATCCCACGGCTGTGGCCACCCGCGCCGAAGGTCGCATCGACATAGATCCCATCCGGGCGGATCGCCAAAAAGTCGAGCGCCGGCTGGAAGAGCACGGGAATATGCTGGTCCATCGATCCACTCCGGCATCAGTACAGCCCCAGATCCGCCATGAAATCCGCGACCTCGCCTTCGGGAGCCGCATGCTGCGCGTACCGCTCTTTCGCCCAAATCTCCACGCGTTTGAGCGAACCGATCGAAACGACGTCCCGGTCGATGCCGGCATACGTACGGAGCGTCGTCGGAATGAGCAGGCGGCCTTGCGCGTCGCACGCGACTTCTTCCGTGTGAGCGAAGAGATGACGGACGAAACGGCGGAAGCGGTCGTCCTTACGAGGCGCGGCCTCGAGCTGGTCGCAGAACTGCTGCCACGCGGCCTCGGGGTAAAGGGCCAGGCACCCGTCGGACGGGGCGATGGTTAAGATGAAGCCGGTGCCCAGCCGTTCGCGGAAGCGCGCGGGCACGATGAGGCGCCCCTTGTCATCAAGGGCGTGCTCAACGTAGCCGGTAAAGCGCGGCAGATCCGCGTGCAACCTTCCCTCCCTCGGTCACCACTCAGCACCACTTTCACCCACTATACGCTGGGGGGCCACCACATGCAAGTGTGATGCAAAATCCCAGCGGAGGGTACAGCTAGCCGGAACAGGCCGTACGGGCTCACAACCTGCAAACAGACCTTCGGCCGCCGGCAGGTCGCGCGAAGGAGTACCGCCCGGATTTGAGAATGATTCGCAAAATGAACTTGCGATCGATTCCCAAATTGGCGGCGTACGCCTTGAGTCTCACAGCGCTGACGGCAGGCCGCGCTTCTGCGGTGAACGCTACCGCGTTTCTCTCCGGAGACGTGACGCGTCAGGGCCGGCCCGTCGCTTCCGCACAGGTGCGAGCGTCCGGAAACAATCTCAGTGTCACTACGCTGACCGACGGTAACGGGCAGTTTCGATTCGCACCCTTGCCCGTTGGAAGTTACGAAGTTTCGGCCGTTTCCGGCACCGGCAGCGCAACCGTTCGCGTCGATCTCGCCGGAGGCGGTGCGAACGTCGCTCTATCGCTATCGGACCTCAAGCAGATAGCGTCGGTCGTCGGCTACGGCTCTTCAACGCTTCACGGCAGCGGAAGCGACGTCGTGCTGAACCGTGCCGCGCTCACGAAAATGCCGTACGCAAACAGTTTCTCCGAGATGGAAATACAGCTTCCCGGCGCAGTGCGCGGTGCCAACGGCGTCGTCCATATGAACGGCGATCACGGGGTCATCAATTATCTGATCGACGGCGTGCCGTTGCCGCAGGAACTCAATCGCGACATCGGCGGCGAGATCAATCTGAGCGATCTTTCCTTCGTCGATTTGATCGAAGGCGCATATCCGGCTCAGTACGGCTTGCGCTTTGGGTCGGTTTTCAACATCGCGACGCGCGCGGGGACCGGACCGGCCGGCTTCGACGGCAATTTCTCCTACGGGTCTTACAATACGGTGAACTCCACGATCGGCTATCACGCTCCAATCGGCGCTCGCGGCGGATACGACGTCGCCCTGAGCGGCAGCCAGACCAGCCGCGGCCTCGACCCGCCGGATTTCGACTCACCGCATAACGAGGCAAGTTCGGCCAACCAGTTTGCTCGCCTCGCGCTTCCCGGCGGCCCGAACGATTTTACGAACGTGACGTTCGTCCACAGCCATTCGACGTTTCAAATACCGAATGACACGCAATTCGGCGAACCGGCAAGCACGGACGACAATGAAACGCAGGACGATGTGTTCCTCTCGGTGCAGCGTCAACATACTATCGGATCGAGCGGATCGATCACGTTCGGTCCGGCGTTCAAAGCCTCGCGAATTCAAGACTTCGGCGACCCGGAGAACGACTTTGCGTACGGTGAGGCGCTGAACGTGACGCCGCCGCCTTTTGGAAACGGCGGAACCGCTACCGACTGCGCTGATGCGGCGTCCAATCCGGGCACGTTTCTGCCGACGACGTGCGCCTTTTCGCTTGCAGATACTCGCACGGCGCTGGACTACATTTTCCAAATGGACTACGTGCAGCAATTCGGTGCGCACACAGTGAAGGCGGGAGCTTCATTCGACAACTCCCGGATTCTCAAATACTACGCGGTGACGTTGCAGCCGAATAACTTTCTCGCGCCCGTGCTGACACCGGCAACGCCGAATGCGCCGATTACCGTTGTGGACAACTCGCCGAATACCGGAAACACGTACACGTCCTATATTCAGGACACGTGGCGCATAAACTCGCGGTGGCAAATCGACTACGGCATGCGCTACGATTTCTTCGCTATCAAGTCGGACGCATTCGACGACGGGTTCGGTGCGTTCAGTCCACGCCTGAAGATAACGCGCTCGTTTGGAAGCCGCGCGAACGTCTACGCATACATCGGCCGATTCTTCGAGCCCTTCTCGTTCGAAAATGTCAGCCCCAAGGCGGCGCAGCTGCTCAATTTGCCCTTAGAGCCGACCGTCGCGCAATTCGACCTGAAACCCGAACGTGACACCCAGCTGGAATTGGGCGGCCACATTCCGGTAGGTTCGGGCGATCTGGGATTCCGTGTTTGGCAAAAGAACGCCAACGATTTGATCGACGACACGCAAGTTGGCGTTACGCTTCTGCACCAGGACATCAACTACGAACTCGGACGGCTTTCGCAAGAAGCGCTGAACTACACGCAGCCTTTGCGCGGAGGGGGCAAGGCGTATTTCTCCATCGCGCACGTCGTATCGCTGAACAGCGGCTGCGAAACGCAGCTGCTCGCCCCGTGCTTTGGATCGCCGGCCGGATTTACACCCGCCGATCACGAGCAGCGTTACAGCATTGCATCCGGCGTACTTTTGCCGGATCGTCGCGGCGGCTGGTTCTCGGCGGACGGCGAGTACGGCAGCGGCCTTTCGTCAGCCGTTTGTCCGTCCGCGACGCCGGGCTACTGCAAAGAAACGCCGCACACGATCTTCAACGTTGAGCAAGGCATCGCAATAGGCCCGAAGGCCGCGCTTACCTTGGACATTCAGAACTTGCT
>DATGJX010000274.1:0-16197 GCA_035294905.1 Vulcanimicrobiaceae bacterium
CGCGCATTGCCAGCGAAGCGATCCGCATCGCGCGCGCGGGCGAAGGCGACATCTCGAAATCGCAAAGCGCGCGACCGATTTCGGCTTGCATGCCGTTGGTTACAAACCACGGCGGACGCGGCAGAAGCGTGAGCTGCCCGCTGCGCACGCTGCGCGGAAACGGTGAAAAGGGCGCGTGGATCACGCTCTTCTCGGTGCGTTCGAGGAGGTAGGAGTTGTGCACGACGCCGATGCCGCTGCCGACGTCGTCGAGCGTGTGGCCGGGATACGCACCCCATGGCGTCTCGGTGATGAAGTACCCCACGCCGGTCCAGCCGTTGACCGCAACGCACCCGTAGCGAAGGTCCGCGATCGCCCGGTCAATCACTTGCGCGTGTGATTTCATCGTTTCGGGGTGCACGACGAGGTTCGCGCCGAGCGTTCCACGCAGACGGTCGTTGGCAAATGCAACGGCATCGCGCGTGTATCTTCCGACGTCGCCCGGCAGTTCAACGCACGCGAGCACGCCGCAAAACGCTTCAGTGGAAAACGCCGGGTCGCCGGCGCTCGCCGCATCGACCTGCACGATGCTGCGCAATGATGTCGACGGGCCTGCAAGCGCCGTGCGGCGTTGCGACGCGCCGGGATAGTACTCGGGTCGCTGCTCCATGCGTTCGAATACGCGCTCGACCCGCTCGCGCAAGGATGACGTATGGTGCCATTCCTTCGGAAGCACAAGCATCTGCGAGGCAACGCAATTGAATCCCGCATTGTGCGCTTTCTGGGTCGCGATGTTTTCGGCTTGAAAGGCGAGGTCGTCGTCGCTCCACCGCCCGGGAATGACGATCGTGGGGCTGACATTTCCAAGTTCGCTCGTGACTCGCTTGTCTTTGCCGATTCGCGCGAGGATCGCGTTGTGCGTGACTTCACTTCCGGTGATGTGAATCTCTTGCACGAGGTCGTGCGCGCACATATACTCGCCCACATCGGCGCCGCCGTAGGCAAACCGCAGATACCCGGCGTCTGCGAACGACGCGAACGCGCGCTCGAAAATGTTCCCAAGGTACGCGTTCACCGGGTTCATTTTGAGCATGCACACGCTGCCGGCGGCGACGAGTTTGTAAAGCACGTCCAGCGGCGGAATGCTTGCAATGTTGCCCGCGCCGAGAACGAGTGCAACGCGTCCATGCGGATAGGTCGCGCCGTAGAATGGCGCGGCTTCGCGCGCGACGTCCTCACGCGAAACGCCGGGCTGCATCCATACTTGCGCGCTGATGCCGTTTAGGAGCAGCCGGTCGTAAAGCGTCCGAGGAAAAACGTCGAGTACGGTGCGACCATCGGCGCGAACGCGCGGCCGGGGCACCGGAGATTCTCCGCGGCTTGCAATGCCGCGCAGCGTTCGAATGTAGCGGTTGAGGGCATACATGACCGCCCAGGGGCCGGACATCCACTCTTCACCCGCCAGCGGCGAACCCGGGAGCAACCCTTTGGCGTCGCTCGCTAGCCGCACCCACTCGGGGGCGAGCGCGTGAATCGAACGCTTGAGGCCTTCGAATAGGACGATTTTACGTTCAATCGGAAGCCGGGCCCACGCATCTTTTGAAGCATCCAGCGTCTGCAGGTCGTGGTCGATTTGCTTCACCCGTGTATACTACCAAGCGGAGGCTCAAATGAACAAAAAGCGCCGAAGGCCTAAGCTCGTCCCTCGGCTGGGACCGCCCCAAAACCTGCGGCCCGCCGGAGCGCACGAATCTAAGAAGCGTTATAACCGCAAACGCCACAAAGCCGCCCTTGCCCGACACGGCGAGGACGGCTTTCTGACAGCTCGCCAGGCCTGAGGGACAGATTAGGCCATTGAAGCCTTGGGTACACTCCAATCCCAGCTACCGGACCGGAGGTAAAGAGAATCGTGAGCCGTTTCCCCGCCGAACTGACCGTTACGCTCACCGACGGCCGGACGTTTACGGAGTGTTTCAACCAGGCGCAGATGGCGCAGTTCATGCGCAGGGCGATGCTCGAATCGGTCCGTTGCGGAGAGTCATTGGTCGTTTTCGACGGCGAGCGCATCGAGATCGCGCCGGAACAGGTCGCCAGCGTCCAAGTCGTGGTCCAGGATTTGCTCGCGGTAACGGGCTAAAGAAAAAAGCCCGGCGCCTGCCGGGCTTTTTATTTGGTCGACGTATTTACGCGATCAGGTCGCGTTCCACCATGATGCCGCGCGGGTCGATAAGGTGGTGGTTGAGACCGAGTTTTTCGGCGGGTACGCCGAGTGCGTACGCAACGAGCTGAGGAAGATGGAACGTCGGCAGATCGGTGCGTCCCCAGCGTGATGCCGCATCTTGCTGATAACCGTCGAGCGCAAGATGACAAAGCGGACATGGCGTGATGACCGCTTCCGCGCCTTTGTCTTTGGCCATGCGCATGTTCTGGCCGACCATGGAAGCCGCTACACCTTCCTTCTCGAGCTGAATGTGGAAGCCGCAGCAGCGCGTCTTGCCTGCGTAGTCGACGGCTTCGCCGCCGAGCGCTTCGATGACGTCTTCGAGTGAATGCGGATTGCGCGCCGATTCCCAGCCGTTCACGCTCTCCGGTCGAATGATGTGGCAGCCGTAAAACGGCGCGACCTTCAGACCGTTGAGCGGGCGTACGACCATTTTGCGCAGATTGTCCAGCCCAATGTCGTCGATGAGCAGCCAGAGCAGATGGCGGACCATCACGTTGCCGCTGTATTTCGAACCGAACTTACCGAGAATGGCATTTGCGTGATTCATGTGCTCTTCGGAATCGAGCAGCTCTTTGTTGGCGGCACGCATATGACCGGTGCACGTCGAGCAGATGGTGATGACGTCGTCGAGGCCGAGCGCTTCGGCCTGCGCGTACGTGCGCGCGTTGAGCACGCGAGCAATGTCGCGATTGGTGTCGTTGACGACCGATGCGCCGCAGCACGATGCCGCGGTGAGTTCGATCAGTTCGATGCCGAGTTTGTCTGCGAGCAGCATCGTGGAGTTGAAGAGTTCTTTGCACGACTCTTTTGCGACGCAGCCGGGGAAGAACCCGTATCGTTTGCTTTCCGAGCTTTTCGAGCGCCGGTGCAGATTCTTCGGCTGCTCTTCCGGAAGAAGCGTAGTACTCATTTTAACAGGCACTCCGTCCGAGACTCCGCGCGCCCCGGCAAAGCCGGGGCCCCCAAATGCTTGCGCCGGAGACCTGCGCGTAGCGCACAGCTCTCCCCGAGGTTTGCGCTTGTAAGATTCGATTCATATTACCCGACCGGGACCTCCAAGGACTCGAAAATAGTGCGGACTTCGTCGACCTTAGGAATCGGCTTGACGAACGGCGGCGGCAGCTTGCCTTTGGCCGCCATGCGCAGGCCGAGCGGTGCGACTTTGAGCAGCCCGCGAATGTTGAACCGGCCGACGGTGCCCTGAATGACTTCGGTTTCCGCGAGCATGCCGGTCTGCTTCACGGTTTTGTTGACGACCAGCGCGTGGCGCGGACCGCGTTCGTTCATCATCACGCGATCGTTGATGGTCGCGCGCTTGACGTCGACGATGCGCCAGTGCGGATCGACGTGTTTGGGGCAGTACGAGCACGCGTAGCAATGCGCGCACAGCCAGAGATAGTCTTCGTTGATTTGCGCAAGGCGCTCGGGGCGTTGGCCGTCGCGCACGTCCTCGATGAAGCGGTACGCATACGCGATGGCGGCGGGGCCGGCGAATGCCGGATCGACGCTGACGACCGGGCACAGCGCATAGCATGTCGCGCACATGATGCAGTTCGCGACGTCCACGAGTTTTTTCATGTCCTCGGGGCTGACGCGGCGTTCGCGTTCGTGATCCGAGTCCTTGTCCTTGGGCTGCAGATACGGCTTGAGACGCGTGTACTTGTCCCAGAACGGATCCATGTGCACGACGAGGTCGCGCATCGGCTGGAAGTTCGGCATCGGATCGATGTGGATCGTGCCTTCTTTGTCCATCACCGTGTTGCACGGCGTCTTGCACGCAAGGCCCGTGACGCCGTTGATGTTCATCGAGCACGAACCGCAGATGGCCGAGCGGCAGGAACGCCGGAAGCTGATCGAGCCGTCGACCGTGGCCTTTGCCTCTTCGAGGGCATCGAGGACGGTCGTCGTTTCCGGCACGTCCACCGCGACGGTGTCGCGGTGCGGCACGGCGTCGACGGCTTCGTCGAAGCGGAAAATATCTAGTTTGATCTTAGCCAATGTGGCGCCCTCGGGGAGTGTTTACGGTAGCAGTTTGGTTTATGCGCCTTGACCCTTGGGGGCCCCAACGCAGTTGGGGGGCGCGGAGTCTAGGACGTAGCGCCATTTAATACGTTCTTACCTGCGGTTGCCATTTGGTGATGGTGACTTTGCGCGAGTAGTCCAGGCGCGGATTTTGGCCGTCCTGACGCCACGCGAGCGTGTGCACGAGCCAATTCTCATCGTCGCGTTCCGGATAGTCGGTGCGCGCCTGCGCTCCGCGCGACTCTTTGCGCGCGAGCGCGCCGTTCGCCACGCACATCGCGGAGTCGATGAGGAAGTCGGTCTCCATCGTGTTGATCAGATCCGTGTTGAACGTCTTGGATTTGTCCATCACGTAGACGTTCTCGTCGAACGCCTTGCGGATCTCGAGCAGTTCGTCAACCGCGGTCTTGAGCTGCCCTTCGTTGCGGAAAATGAAGCAGTTCTCGCTCATGGTCTTGTTCATCGCGGCGCGGTATTGCGGAGCACGCGTGCCGCCGCTCTTCGAAAGCCATTTGTTCAAGCGGTCTCTTTCGTGTTGCAGCGTGCGCTCCGACGGGCGGACGCTGCCGACGGATTTGATATACTCGACCGCGTGCTTTGCGCTGCGAGCGCCGAACACGATGGTCTCCAGGAGCGAGTTTCCGCCCAAGCGGTTTGCGCCGTGAACGCTGGGCGCAGCGCATTCGCCTGCCGCGTATACGCCCGGAACGCGCGTTGCGCCGTTGATGTCCGTTTCGATGCCGCCCATGGTGTAGTGCATGCCGGGCAGAATCGGAATCGGTGAATCGATCGCGTCTTTGCCCGTCGCGTCGAGCGCGAGTTCGCGAATCTGCGGCAAGCGTTCGAGAATCTTTTCGCGCCCCAGGTGACGCAGATCGAGCAGCACGCAGCCGTCTACGCCGCGGCCTTCCAAAATCTCCGTCCACTCCGCGCGCGAAACGACGTCGCGCGAGGCGAGTTCGCCTTTGTTCGGCGCGTATTTGAACATGAAGCGCTCGCCTGTCGAGTTCAACAAATACGCGCCCTCGCCGCGCGCGGCTTCGGAAAGGAGCACGCCGTTTTCTTTGAGCGAGGTCGGATGGAACTGCACGAACTCCATGTCCATGATTGGAATGCCGGCGCGGAACGCAATGCCCAGGCCGTCGGCGGTGGAGGCGTAGCCGTTCGTCGTCTTCATGTACATGCGCCCGGTGCCGCCGGTCGCGAAAATCGTCGCCTTCGCGTTGATCAGTTCCAGCTCGCCGTTGCGCATGTTGTACGCGACGACGCCGGTGCCGATGCCGTCTTCGATACAAAGCGCAGTGCAGAAATACTCTTCGTACACTTTGACGTTGAAACGCTCGAGCTGTTCCCAGAGCGTGTGCAAAATGACCAAGCCGGTAACGTCTGCCGAATAGCACGTGCGCGGTGAGCCGGCGCCGCCGAATGGGCGCTGCGCAATCTTGCCGTCGGCCATGCGGGAGAAGATGCAGCCGCGGTGTTCCAGCCAAATGATCTGATGCGGCGCATCAGAGGTCATCGCTTCGATGCAGTCCTGATCGCCCAAATAGTCGGAACCCTTCGCGGTGTCGAACGCGTGATTCTCGGGCGTATCTTCCTCACGGTTGCCGAGAGCTGCATTGATGCCGCCCTGCGCTGCGCCGGAGTGGCTGCGCACCGGGTGCATCTTGCTGACGATGGCAACGTCGGCACCGCGTTCGGCAGCTTCAACCGCTGCGCGCATGCCGGCCAAGCCGCCACCGATGACGACGACGTCGTGCTTGATCAACTTGGACCTTTCCCGGGAATAAAAAAGCTTTGCTTCTTTATACTACTCGGGTTTAGTGTACCCCCACGACCTTAGTCAGGTGCGGGCAAGCGGCTCTTCGGCGGAGGCAACACTGCTGGCTGCTTGCTCCAACGCGTCCAGGCAACGCGCGATCTCGCCTCTGGCCTGGGCCGCGCGCGCGCGCAGAAGTGCGGCGATGCATTCGACCTCGATCTCGTCGTCGTCGCTCAGGTGCCGCTGTAAGTCCTCGGCATACTCGAAGAGCGGCGCCAGCGGCGTCCCGACCGAAGCGAGGGCATCGACAAGCCGTTTCACCCGATTTACGGCCGGAGCATCCATTGATTGGTGACCTCTAGCGCCGAAAGGGAGGCGGCGCTGGGACCAGTCTAGCGCCTTCGGCAAGCGGCGGCCAGAGCCGAAAAGGCTACCTGGCGACTAGTCCGCTTCAGCAAAAGCAGCTCGAAGCGCTGCTGTCTTAATGTCGGTGCTGATTTTGCGATCGAAGAAGCGGTAGGTGTTCTTACCGCCCTGCTTAGCGTGGTACAGCGCCTCATCCGCAGCGAAGAAAAGTGTCTGACCGTCGGTGCCGTCCGTCGGAAACATTGCGACGCCGATAGATGACTGGAGTCCGTTTCGACGCAGAGCGGCCATGATGCGCTCGACGCCGCGTTCTGCGGATTCGCGGTCGTTTTTGGCCATCACCACGACGAATTCGTCGCCTGCATAACGCGCGACGATGTCGCCTTTACGAGCTGCCTTCTTTAATACGTTTGCAAATCGCTTGAGCGCCAGGTCGCCCAAACTATGACCGCCCGAGTCGTTGATCTTCTTCAGATCGTCCAAATCGAGGATGACGAATGCGAACGGCGTGTCGTAACGCTCGGACGAGTGCAGCTCCCGGTCGAGCATCTCGCTGAGTGCCCGCCGGTTCGGAATGCCGGTAAGCGAGTCGGTCAACGCAAGGCGCTGCGTCTCTTCGAGCAAGCGGCGGGTTTCTTCGTATAACCGCGCGTTTTCCACCGCAATCGCCGCTTGGGCCGCGAAGTCGAGCAGCACGCGCAGCTGATTTTCGGTCACCTCTTCGTACGGCGGGCTGTCGACGTACAGCATGCCGCGCACGACGTCACGGGCGACGAGCGGCGCCACGCAATAGGAACCTTGCGTGTCGGAAAGCGGTTTGTCAGCATCGGCCTCGCCGCCGAACGCCACTTGCAGCACGCCGTGCGCCACGTCGTGCAGTGCCGAATTCGGCAGATAATCGAAGGCATCGGCGGAATGCACGACGTTGCCGTTCGCGTCGCCTTCCAAGCGGCGGATGACGTTGCCGTGTTCGTCGACGTCGAAGAGAATGACGCGGGCGAATTTGAGCGCTTCGGTAACGCCGCGAAGCACCATCGACAAAATGTCGTTGATGTCGAGCGTCGAATTGATGGTGGAGAAGACTTGCTGCAGGACGAACAACTCGGCGTTTTGCTGCGCGTACTCGTCACGCTCGGCTTCGAGCATGGCAACGCGCGAGCGAAGACGCTCGATTTCCGCGAGGAGATCGACCTTATCGGGGGCGTCGTGGGCGGACGGCTCGTCCGCCTGGGACAGGTTCAAGCCCACGTTTACTGTAACGTCTTAATCAGTCCGTTTCTTTAGTTTTACGCTCGCAGAAGTAAAGGGTCCAAAGCCGTCCGGTGAGTCAATTTGTTCATCTCCACGTCCACAGTGAGTACTCGCTCCTGGACGGAGCGTGTCGCGTCGACGGCCTTTGCCGGCGCTCCGCCGAGGACGGCAGCCCCGCAGTAGCCCTTACGGACCATGGCGTCATGTACGGCGCGATGGAATTTTATTACACGGCGCGCGATTTCAAACTCACACCCATTATCGGGTGCGAGGCGTATATCGCTCCCCGCGGCCGTTTGGACCGTACGGTGCGAGACGAGGCACACGTCACGCTGCTCGCGGCGGACGTCGAAGGTTACAGAAACTTAACGGCGCTCATTTCCAAAGGTTTTCTCGAAGGCTACTACTACAAGCCGCGCATCGATCTCGAACTGCTGGAGAAGCACAATCGCGGACTCATCGTGCTCTCCGGCTGCATGTCGGGCATGGTGGCCGCGCCGCTGCTCAAAAACGACTACGAGAAATCGAAAGCCGCAGCGCAAACCTTCATCGACATCTTCGGTGATCGCTTTTACATCGAAGTGATGCGGCACGGCATGCCTGAAGAAGAAGTCATCAATCAGGGTCTGGTAAAGGTCGCGCGCGAACTGAACGTGCCCATCGTCGCTACGAACGATTCGCACTATCTGAAGCAGGCCGACGCTCCTGCGCACGACGTGCTGCTGTGCATCGGCACCGGCAAAACCGTTTCCGACAGCAGCCGCATGAAGTTCTACTCCGATCAGTTCTACGTCAAGAGCGACGCCGAGATGCGCGAGTTGTGGGCTGATCTCCCGGAAGCGTGTGACAACACGGCGGAGATTGCCAAGCGCGTCGACATTCGGATTCCCGAGAAGATCTACCACTTGCCGGCGTACCCCGTGCCGCAAGAAACGGGGAACGAAAAATCGGCGGAAGAGTATTTGCGCGAGGTATGCGAGCAGGGACTGGTCGACCGGTACGGCGAGGATCGCGCGAAAAACGACGCTGCGCTGCGCGAGCGTTTCGAGTACGAACTCGACGTGATTCTGAAAATGGGGTTCGCGTCGTACTTTTTGATCGTGTGGGACTTCATCAAGTATGCGAAGGACAACGGCATACCCGTCGGTCCGGGGCGCGGTTCCGCGGTGGGTTCAGTGGTCGCGTACTGCTTGAAGATCACGGACCTGGATCCGCTCAAGTACAGTTTGATCTTCGAGCGGTTTTTGAATCCCGATCGCATCTCGATGCCGGATATCGACACGGACTTTTGCGTCGACCGGCGCGACGAAGTCATCAAGTACGTTACCGGGAAATACGGTGAGGACCGCGTGGCGCAGATCGTGACGTTCGGCACGATGGCCGCGCGCGCGGCGGTGCGCGACGCCGGCCGCGCGCTTGCCGTACCGCTGCCGGACGTCGACAAAGTCGCGAAGATGATCCCGTCCGGGCCGGGCGGCTTGTCGATTGCGCAAGCACTCGAACAGATTCCCGAGCTGAAGCAGTTGTACGCGATGTCGCCTGAGATCCGCCGCCTTCTCGATACAGCGAAGGCGATCGAAGGCCTTGCGCGCAATGCGGGAACGCACGCTGCAGGCGTTGTGATTTCCCCGGGACCGCTTGTTGAATACGCGCCGCTGGCCAAGAGCGATACGGGCGTGAACACGCAGTACGACATGGTGTGGGCCGAAAAGATCGGTTTGCTCAAGATGGATTTCTTGGGTCTGCGCAACCTCACCGTCATGAAGAACGCGGTGGACGAAATTCGCCGCACGACCGACCCGAACTTCGACATCGCGAAGATTCCCGACGACGATCGGCGGACGTACGACATGCTCTCGCGCGGCGACACCATCGGCGTCTTTCAGTTGGAGTCCGAAGGGATGGTGCGCGTTTGTACGGACCTTCGTCCTTCGGACTTCAATGACATCATTGCACTCGTTGCGCTGTACCGGCCGGGCCCGATGGAGTGGATTCCCCAGTACATCAGCAACAAGCACGGACGAACGCCAATAACGTATTTGCATCCGAGGCTCGAACCGATCTTGCGTGACACGTACGGAATAAGCTGTTATCAAGAACAGATTATGCAGATGGCGCGCGACGTTGCCGGCTTTACCATGGGTCAGGCGGACGAGCTGCGCAAAGTTATGGGCAAGAAGCAGAAAGAAAAAATCCCCGTCTATCGCGACAAGTTCATCAAGGGCTGCAAAGAGCACTCGGATATCGATGAAAAGCTGGCGGGCAAGATCTTCGAATTCATCGAGCCGTTTGCGGGCTACGGTTTCAACAAGTCGCACGCGGCGGCGTACGCCTGGGTCGCGTATCAGACTGCGTATCTCAAGGCGAATCATCCGTTGCCGTACTTCAGCGCGCTGATGTCGTCGGTGAAAGACAAGACAGATAAATTGGTCGAGTACATCGACGAAGCGAAAAAACTTGGAATCTCCGTTTTGCCGCCGGACGTGAATCAGTCGCGCACGGATTTTGCCGTGGTCGGCGATCAAATTCGCTTCGGTCTCTCGGCAGTCAAGGGCGTAGGCGAGGGTGCGGTGCAGGTAATTCTCGACGCGCGCGAAGAGGGCGGCCTATTCAAGGATTTGTTCGATCTCGCGAAACGCGTTGACAACAAGCAAGTGAACCGGCGCGTCTTCGAAGCGCTCGTCAAATGCGGCGCGCTGGACTGCTTGCCCGGGAACCGCGCGCAGAAGATCGCCGCGCTCGAGGTGGCCATGGACATTGCCGCGGCGGAGTCGCGCGACGCCGAGCTCGGTCAAGTCTCGCTGTTCGGCGACGCGCCGCACGTAGCGCAATCGTTGAGTCCGACGCTGCCGTCCCTGCCGCCGCCGACCACGATGCAGACGCTGCAGTGGGAGAAGGAAACGCTGGGCATTTTCGTTTCCGGTCATCCGCTTGCGGACGTGGCGGACGCGCTTGCGCGCACGGGCGCGATGCCGGTCAAGGATTTGCGTACGCGCGAGGATGACAGTTTCGTCGTCGTCGCGGGTATGGTCGCCTCGGTTCGACGCACGCTGACAAAAGCGGGGCAGCAGATTCTCATCGCGCAGCTCGAAGACACGACGGGCATCGTCGACGTGGTCGTCTTCGCAAAACTCTATCCGCAAGTGAGTCACTTGTTCGAGCAAGACAAGATCCTCATCGTCAAAGGGCGCCTGCGGATGCGCGAACGTCCAGCTCTCAAGCAGGCTCAGGATGACAAAGGTGCCGGCGAAGAATCGCCTTTAGAGCTTTCCGTCGGCGCGAATGAAGTGTTGCCGTTCGAGCGTCCCGCGTACGTTGCTCCGCCCGCGGGCTGGCACATCGTCGTCTCGAGCCGCGATCAAGTGGATCGCCTGGCGGCCATCCTCGACGAATGGCCCGGCACCATACCGGTAATGGCGCGCATCGGCGGCCGCACGCAGCGCCTTCCGCGTGGAATTGCGGCCGACGGTCGCGTACGCGCCGAACTCGCGCGCGTGTTCGGCTACGACAACGTGTCGGAAGGGCTGCCCGAATAAGCGCCATGAGACTGCCGGCGGGCGTTAGAGATTGGCTGCCGCAAGAGTTCGCGTATAAACGCGACATCGAAGAGACGATTCGCGGCGTATTCCGCACGTGGTCGTACGCGGAGATGCTTACGCCGACGTTCGAACGATACGAATCGCTCGAGCGCGGGCTCGGCGAGAAGTTGATGCAGCAGACGTTCCGGTTCACCGACCCGCTCGGTTCGCAGCTCGCGCTGCGCACGGAGATGACGACGCCGATCGCGCGCGTGGTGTCGGCACGGCTGCGCAACGCGACGCTGCCGCTGCGGCTTTCGTATATCGCGACGGGCTTTCGCTACGAAGAGCCGCAACTCGGGCGCATGCGCGAATTCACGCAGGCAGGCGCGGAGCTCATCGGTGGACCGGGCATCGACGCGGAAGCGGAAGTGCTGTTCATGGCCATCGAGACGCTCGACGCCGCTGGTTTGAGCGATGCGCGGTTCGACATCAACGACGGGGCGATCGTCGACGGCGTGCTGCAAAGCGCAGGTTATCACGGCGAGGACTTGCGGCGATACAAAGCGCTGATCGCGGATCGCAACGTCGTTGCGATCGAAGACGAGGCGATAAGGCGGCTCACGATGATGCGCGGACGCGAGGACATCGTCGGCGTGATGCGCTCGATGTGTCAAACACCGGAATCCGCCGCTGCACTGGAACGTCTGGAACTCGTGCTGGAGCGCGCCGCGTCGCTGGGATACCGCGATCGCATCAACATCGATTTTGCGCTGCTTCGGGATCTCGAGTACTACACCGGGTTCGTCTTCGAAGGCTATATCGCGGATCTCGGTTTCTCGCTGTGCGGCGGCGGCCGTTACGATTCGCTGCTGCCGCGATTCGGTTACGACGTTCCCGCGGTCGGTTGGATGGTGGGCGTCGAGCGCATCCTGCTCGCGCTCGAGCGGCGGCGCGAAGACGAACGGCCGCGAAACGAAGTCGACGTCCTGGTCAGCGGCTCGGACGCGATCGCAGCACGCGAGCGCGAGAAGAACTTGCGCGTGCGCGTCGACGTGCGAGGTCTCGATCGCGATGCGCTGCTGGCGTACGCGCGCCATAAGCAGATTCCGCGTGTGATCATCGCGCGTGACGGCGAGGTCGAGGAGATTCTGGTTGAGTAACCAGCGGCTGGTCATCGCCGTGCCGAAAGGCGCACTGTATGCAGAAACGGCGCGACGCCTTCGCGCCGCCGGCGTCGACGTGCCCGACCAGACCGGCCGGCGCCTGACCGTGATCACCAACGGCGGAGACGTGGAACTCTTGCTGCTGCGCCCCACCGACGTCCCGGCATACGTCGAGTTCGGCGCGGCGGATTGCGGTATCGTCGGGAAGGACGTGCTTTGGGAAACCGATCGGTCCGTGAGCGAGGTTTCCGATTTGGGTTACGGCGCTTGCAAATTGGTGGTTGCGGCGAGGCGAAGCGACCGCTACCACGACGGCGCGCGCTACCCGACGTTTCTTCGCGTGGCGACGAAATTCAAACGCTCCGCTCAAGCGTATTTTGCGGAGCGTGATTTGCCCTGCGAGATCATCGCTCTGCACGGGTCGGTCGAACTCAGCCCGCTCGTCGGCCTCGCGGACGTCATCGTCGATCTCGTGGCGACGGGAAATACGCTGCGCGAGCACGATATGGTCGTCGTGGACGAAATTGCGGCCTCCACCGCGCGGCTTGTCGTCAACCCAGTCCGGTTTCGCGCAAAATACGCGCTGCTGCGCGGTCTGGTCGAGCGCTTGGAGAAGACTCCCGCGTGAACGTCGATATCGTCAATGCTATCGATCGCCGCGCGCTCGCCGGCCTCTTCCGCGGCGGATGGGAGCCGCCGCCGGACGTGTCGGCCAAGGTGGCTCGGATTATCGCAGACGTGCGCGCGCGCGGAGATGCGGCGCTCGTCGAATATACCCGCCGGTTCGACGACCCGCACTACGACATCAGCAGATTGCGCGTGCCGATTCCCATGTTCGAGGGCGCGCGCGCACTCGTGCCGCACGAGATCGTCGAAGCGCTGGCGCTTGCGCGCGAGCGCGTCGAGAAGTTTCATCAGCGCCAACTTCACGGTGACCTCGAGTACACGGACGAGGACGGAACGCAATACGCGCTTCGGTATCGGCCGCTCGATTCGGTCGCAGCGTACGTACCCGGAGGTACTGCGGCGCTGCCCTCGTCGGTCATCATGAGCGTGGTGCCGGCAAAGATTGCCGGTGTCTCCCGCACGATCGTGCTGACGCCGCCGCAGCGTGACGGGCGCGTTGCGCCCGCGGTGATTTTCGCGTGCTGGCTTTGCGACGTCGACGAACTCTATGCCGTCGGGGGCGCCCAAGCCGTCGCCGCCGCTGCGTACGGAACGGAATCGATCACCCGCGTCGACAAGATCGTCGGGCCCGGCAACATGTGGGTCACCGAAGCCAAGCGTCAAGTGTACGGCGCGTGCGGCGTCGATGGTCTGGCCGGTCCGTCGGAAGTGCTCGTCGTCGCGGACGAGAGCGCAAAGCCCTTGCTGGTCGTCGGTGAACTGCTCGCGCAAGCCGAACACGATCCGATGGCGCGCGTCGCGGTCGTTTCGGAATCACGCGCGCTTCTAGACGCGTGTGCGCAAGAGCTCGCCGATATCGACGTGCAGGCGTTGCCGCGCGGCGACATCATCGCTTCCGTGCTCGAGCGAAACGCGTACCTCATCCATGCGACAAAGCGCAAGCACGTCTTTCGCGTAATCGAGCGTTTTTGCCCCGAACATCTGTCTTTGCAGGTGCAAGACCCGCAAGAATACCTGCCCCACATCAGGCGCGCCGGTGCGATCTTCGTCGGCGAAAACACGCCCGTCGCATGCGGCGACTACATCGCGGGAACCAATCACGTGCTGCCGACTTCCGGTGCGGCGCGTTTTTCTTCGGGTTTACATACGGACGACTTCATGCGCACCTTTAGCGTCGTGTGCAACAGTGCGCAGCGCATGGCGGAAGACGCCGCTATGCTCGTTGCGCTGGCTGAATTCGAAGGGTTGCCGCAGCACGCGCGCACGGCGTTGATGCGTAAGGCGGACAGTGGCGCCGTATAAGCTCGTTGCGTTCGACCTCGACGGAACGTTGCTGGGGGAAGAACTGCTGCTTCGGCCGCGCGTCCTGTCTGCCGTGCAAGAGATGCGCGAGCGCTGTATAGCGGGGTGCGTCGTAACGGGGCGCATGTACCAGGCCGCTTTGCCGTTCGTTCGGCAGCTGCAGTTTACCGCGCCCGTCGTGTGCTACCAGGGCGCGGCCGTGATCGACCCGCAGACCGACGACGTGCTCCAAGACGTGCCGCTGCCGAACGCGCAGGCGCTGGAGATTGAAGCATATGCTCGCGGCAATGGGCTGCACATTCAGCTCTACGCGAACGATCGCTATTATTGCGAGCAGCGAAACCGGTATTCGGACCTGTACGCGAAGATCTCCGGCGTCGAACCGGTCATCGTTCCTTCGCTCGCAGCGCAGTTCGAAAGCTGGGATGCTACGAAAGCCTGCATCATCGCCGAGCCGGAAGTCGTGGCCGAGCAGCTGCCTCGCGTACGAACTCTTTGCGGAGATCGCGCCTACGTGACGCGGAGTATTCCGTGGTTCATCGAAGTGATGAACGTCAACGTGAACAAAGGGAAATCGCTCGAGATCGTTGCGCGCCATTTGGACGTTCCGATGGAGCAAGTGCTGGCGGTGGGCGACTCGTGGAACGATGCGCCGCTGCTGCAAGCCGCCGGCTTCGGCGTAGCGATGGGTTCGGCACCGCCCGAACTGCGCGACATTGCCGACGCGGTCGTCGCAGACGTCGAAAACGACGGCGTCGCCGAAGCGATCGAACGGTACGTGCTTTCATGAGCGCGCAAAAACGCCGCCGCAAATCGCCCGGCGCACGATTGCGCCCGTTCTGGATGCTGTTCGTCGTGCTCGCCGTTGCCATAGGTGTCGGCCTCTACTACGCGGCCACATGGCCCGGCTTTTTCCCGCGCCAAGTGAGTGTGAGCGGCAACCGTATCGTGCCCACCCGGCAGATTCTTGCCCGCGCGCAAATCGAATCCGACACGAATTTGTGGCTGCAGAACATGGGAGCCGCAGCGCGGCGGATCGACGCGATTCCCTACGTGAAAGACGTAAGCATTCAGCGCATGCCGCCCGCGAACGCGCGCATCGTCGTGACCGAGCGCGTACCGTTCGCCGTCGTGCGGAACGGATCGCGCAGCGTGCTGGTCGATCACGACTTGCGCGTGTTGAAGGATGACGACGGCTCCGTCTCGGTGCCGCTGATCGTTGTGAAGACGGCAATACCGCCCGCGGGCGCGTTTATACGGGCCATATCCGTCCAGCGTCTTCGCAACGACGACGACGCGCTTACGCAGGCCCACGTTGCCGTGCGCGCACTGCGCTTCGATCGTTTCGACGATTTGGTGGCAACCACGCGTGGAGGCATTTCGCTGCTGCTCGGCGACGATGACGACCTGGCGAAGAAGACGCCGCTCATCGACCCGATCATTTCGCAAGTCAGCGCCGGCGGAAGACGATTGGCCGCGGTCGACTTACGAGCGCCGAATACGCCGGTCGTCGTTTACAAGCACTGAGCCTAGCGCGTCAGCTGCGACGCAATGAAGCTCAGCAGCAGGCCTTCGTTGCCGACGCGCTGCGCGAACGAAGCGCCGTGCCCGTGACCGCCGGTGCGATGCGTGAGTACCAGAACGGGTCGCTGCGAAGAAGTAGCCGCTTGAAGCGCAGCTCCGAACTTCCACGTTTGCCATGGCGGGACGCGCGGGTCGTTTTCGCTGGTGAGAAGCAGCACGGCGGGATACGCAACGCCTTTCTCGACGTGGTGGTACGGCGAGTACGCGTACAGCGCGCGGAATTGCGTTGGATCTTCGATCGAACCGTACTCCGGAACATTGTACGCGCCGTTTGGAAACAGATGGTTTCGCAGCGTGTCGTAAATGCCGGCGAAACCGACCACCGCGCGATATTCCTGCGGATGCTGCACGAGCGCTGCGCCGACGAGCAGTCCGCCGTTGCTGCCGCCCTCGATG